>JBATUU010000097.1:0-7398 GCA_049671385.1 Ornithinimicrobium sp.
GCTCGGCGCTGGTCACGCGCCGAGCCGGGTCGACAATGATCTCTTTGAGCCCCGCCTGCAACTGATCCAGCGCATCACTCGAGCGCACTCTCCTTGCCAGGGCCGTCACGATGTCGGCCGTCAGCCCCTCCGCCGGTGCAACGGCGGCTGATGCATGTGAGCTCCACAGCGATTCGGCAAGGGAGGTGCGGATCTCTTCCAGCTCGCTCCTGCCACGCCGCTTTTCGGCTCGTCTGGTGCGCGCATCGCGCTCCCGGGAAGCCATCAGGCGCACCGCTCCCTCTGCCTGGTCCAGCAGCGCGGTCATCTCGACCGCAGTGCCCGGAAAACCACGGCCGCGAAGGATCGCCGTCAACCGTGCGCGCAGCGATGCAGCGTCGGCAAACACAGCCTGATAGGCCTGGCTGGCGGCGTTCACTGCGGCCGCGTCGGCCTGCAGGTCGTCAGTGTCCGTGCTGGCCCGCATCCGTGTCGACAGGGCACTCGGCCTGCTGGAGGCACCGGCGTAGAACACGTCGTGCCCGGACATATCCTGGATAAACCTCTTGTCTGCACTGCTGCTCAAGTTCGGATTGTTCTGGGGGTTGATGTCGACCGCGAAGCCGTAGCTGTGTTGGCTCAAGCGAGAGGGAGAATTGCGGTTCTCTCGCACGTTGGTGCTCCAATACCGTTCGACGTTGGCAGCGACCTGCTCGTGTGAACCCCGGTCCGTCATGAGTTGCTCGGCGCTCGCGAGCGCCGCGTGCATCATCGGGTGGACCAACGTGCCCGTGCCGCCCGATTCGCCGGCGAGGAAGTTGGCCGGCACCAGGGCGTCGTAGTAGGCGCTCGCGGCGGCTAGAGCCGGGCCTGGTGCGGAGGGGTCTCCGAAGGCGTTGAGCAGGCCGGTCCGGACGCTCACGTAGCCGGCGAGGTCACCCTCGATATTCGACTTCAGGTTGCCCCCCAGCGCTGCCCATTCGCCCTCGATCCCTGACGACGTCACCCCGGTCGTGGCGAAGTACGGACTGGCCCAGCTGATCGCGCTGAGGATGATGGCGTCGAGCATGACGAGCCGATCCCGCCGGGCGGGAAGGCGCAGGAGATCGGCCACCAGGGCGGCGGCATGCAGATCCGGAAAGACAGGATCATTGCGGGCGACGCCGGCGATGGACGAGTGCGGCACGCTTGAGCCGGGGCGCACCCTTGTCGTTGGCGCCTTCAATTGCGGCTGCACACCGTTGCGGATGAGGTACTTGAACGCGAGAGGAAATTGCGTGGTCGGACCCCCGGCATCGGCGGTTGAGGCGTACCGAGCCAACTCGGCGAACCGTTCGGACAGCGCCGCCTCGATCTTCGTCTGCACCTCGACCCTGAGAGTGGCCTTGGCCTGCTCGAGCCAGGTCTCCGTCTGCTGCCGTACTTCTCGGCTGAGCGAGCGACGCTCCCTGCGCCCGAGAGCAGCAACGGCGGCGGCCACTTCTGCGGTTCCACCGATCCGTTCCGGGTGAGACAGCAACCCCGAAAGCGCCCTACGTGGGCCCCTACCCCACCTGAGCGCCCAGCCCTCACTGTCGAACATCCTCGTCAGCCGGTGCGTCACGGCCGCCACGACATCGACGGTGGGCTCGGGTTGTGCCGCTCCTTCGCTCTGGCGAGCGACGACGGGTGCGAGTCTCGCTGCGATAGCGCGATTGCCCACGACCCGCTGGGCCTTCAGGATCTGCGAGCCAGGTGACCACGTGGAGTCCGGAGCAAGCCGGCGTACCCCAGACGCGAGGACATCGGAGCCGTTCGACAGCGATGACGACCCTCTTCGGGGCTGCCCGTCGATCGCCGGGGAACGTCTCACACGTCCTTGCGCCCGCCGCTCGGCGGGGGGTAGGCCCATGGCTCCAGGGTAGGCACATTTCGACCGGTCAGTGAGGCCGAACAGGCAGATCTTTGGGCACCGGTGGGGCAAACATCCTCAATCGAAGTAGTGCTCCACGTCGACCACTCCCCCGGCGGCTCCGAACTCGTCATGGACCGCGCGAGCCAGGTCGTCATCAGCCAGGTAATCCCACGCAGTTACGGCCAGCCCGATCGAACCATCGATCGCCGCCACCTCCGCCCGTTCGGTCGCTGCGGCCGCCGCGAACTCGCGGGTATGCAGCGCAACGTCCGGGTCGGCGATCGCGATCATCGGGTGGATACCGGGCATCCGGACACTGACATTGCCAAAGTCAGTCGACCCGGCCAACACCTCCGGCACCACGCCCGCAGGCAGCGCAGTCCGGCCGCGCGCAGCCTGCGAGGCCGACCACCGAGCGGCGAGCGTCTGATTGGTGCGCACCGGCAGCGACGGCGGGTAGGCGTCCCACTCCAGCTCGACGGCCGTATCGGTCATCATGGCCGCGCCACCCATGATCCGCTCCACCCGCTGTGACAGATCCTTCAACGTATCCGGGTAGGCCGAGCGCACATACAGATCCAGTTGCGCTCGGTCCGGGATCACAGACGCTCGGTGGCCGCCGTCAACAACAATGGCGTGCACCCGATCCGAGGGGGGCATCTGTTGGCGAATGAGGCCGATGCCTTGGTATGCGAGGGCTGCGGCATCGAGGGCGTTCCGTCCCTGAAACGGCTGCGCCGAAGCATGGGCCGAGTGGCCCGTGAACGTCACGCTCAACAATCGTCGACCGAGGAACAGATGTGACGCGGTGTCATATCCGAACGGGTGCACCATCACCGCACAGTCCAGACCCTCGAACGCGCCACCGGTCGCCATGACCTCCTTGCCGGTGTGCCCCTCCTCCGCAGGCGTGCCCAAGAACACCACGCGCCCCTCCACCCCAGCGGCGGGTCCGCTCGTGATCAGTGAGGCCAACGCCAGGAACGCTCCCACCCCGGTCGCGGCGATTACGTTGTGACCGCACCCATGACCGATCTGCGGCAGCGCGTCGTACTCGCTGAGCACGGCCACCGTGCGGTGCTGCTCGGGGTCGAACTTCTGGGTCGCGATCTCGGCCCGCAGCGCGGTGTCCACGCCATGCGCGCCGACGGTCACCTCATACCCCTGCTGGTCGAGCACTCCGGCCAGGTATGCGGCCGAGCGCACTTCTTCGTATGCCGTCTCGGGGTCACCGTGCAGGGTGTGCACGATCCCCAGCAGGTCCTCGCGCAGCGACTCCACGGTGTCAGTGAGGTGCTGGTGATCCTCATCCGGCGCTCCGGCAAAGTCACTGGCCATCGGCGACGCGCTCGCCATGGAGGCATCGACCTCGGACTGCAGGTGTGCCAGGTATGCGGTGCTCGGCTCCGGTGGCGATGGGTGGCTCACCCCCCGAGCCTGACATGACCCAGCATGGCGAGCCACCGCGCTCCCCATGGCGCTAGCGCTTCCGGCGGATGCGGATCGGGCCGCGAGCGGTCGACGGGTCGACCACCTGGCCTTTCTGCGCGATCTCGACCTCTCCAGCCGCAACGAGACGTCGAGCGGCGCGGCCCACCGGCTCCATCAACTCCCGCCACGCTTCATCGCTCGTGGCCTCACCCGACCCTGAGGCGGCCTCGGTTGCCACCGCCCGCGCAGCCTCCGAGGGACAGATCGTGGCCGCAGGAGCACGAGTGCTGAGCAACTGCACGATGGCCTCTTCCAACTGCCGATCGACATCGGCGACGCCGCGCCGCCGACACCCCGATGAGCAATACCGCACCTGGTCCCAGTCGCGCTCCCATTTCTTGCGCCACTCGATCCGTCGACCGCACGAGACGCAGGTCTTGTGCTCACGAGCGGAGGCGGATCGTGACGCGGGCATACCTCAGTGTTTCTCAACCCGTCCGCCGACGTTGGATGGGGCTGCCCGGCTGCTGGGGCCGGGTGCGGTCAGAAAGCACCTCAATCAGCGTTGCCACGCATGACGTATGGGGTGATCGGATCCGGCGGAAGGTGACTGATCACGGGCCCTGCGGTCTGGGCCCCTCGCCCAGAAGGGAACGCGGCATCTGCAGGCGGGCGGCGGTCTCGGCCAGCATTTCCTCGAAGAACGGCTCGGTGTGCTCCACCGCCCACCCGAGTTGCCCGAAGACCTCGGCCGACACCATGCCGATCAACCGCGACCAACAGGTCACGAACACATGCAGCGCACCCATGGGCAACGCCGGCAGCAACTCCATGTGCGGCCTGAGTTGTTGAGCGACGATGGGGTCGATAGCTGCATCGTCTGGCAGCGGGAAGCGGTAGGTGTGCCACACGCCGACGAACACCTCCGCGAAGGTCTGACCGAGCCTCATGCCGCATGCCTCGATCGGCCCATCCGGCCCGTGGGACAGATTGGGCACCGGGTGGCCGAACACGAGAGAGAACTCCGCGGGATGGTCGAGGGCCCAACGTCGAAAGGCTCGGCCTGTCGCGATCAGTTGCGCACCCGGATCGTCATCTGTTCTCGCCGCCACCAGGGCTGCGATGAGCTCGTCAAAACAGTCGATGATGAGTGCCTCCAAGACATCCTCGTGACTGGCGTAGTACCGATACAGCGCGGGCGAGGTCATGCCCATCTCGTCGGCTACGGCCCGCATGGATACGGCACCTAGCCCATCGCGCACCAGCAGACGCCGTGCCGATTGGCGAATCTCCTGCTCGGTCGCTGCCCGAAGCCTGTCTCGTCTGCTCTGTGGGGCGGCATCGACCCTCTGGCCTTGACTTGTTGACATGCGTTCATCATAGTGAAGACCATTAGTGAAGATGTTTCACAAATAATAATGGACTTCACGAGGAGAAATTATGTTCGCGCATCTAGGTCGTTCGATCGCACAACGACGGTTCACCGTCCTGGCAATGTCGATGATCACGATGGTTATAGCCGCCCTCTACGGGTCGGGGGTCTTCACCCATCTGGACGCCAGCGGCGGGTTCACGGATCCGGGCAGCGAGTCGGTTCAAGCGGCGCAAGAGGCACAAGAGCGCTTGGGACGCACCGCCAGCGACATCGTCGTTGTCTATCGCTCCGAAACTGGCCGCACCATCGAGGACCCAGAGTTCGCCGCAGATGTGGAGCAGATGCTGGCCGACCTACCCGCCAGCGCTGTCGCAGCCAGCGCCAGCTTCTTCTCAACCGGGGAGCCCGCCTTCGTTTCACAAGACCGCACAGCGACCTTCGTCGCGCTCACCATGGCAGGGGAAACCGAAGAGGAGCGGGCCGAGCACTACGCCGCGATCGAAGACCAGCTGCTGTTGACCGGGTACGAAACCCTCCGGGGCGGCCCCTTGGCGGTAGGGGAAGCGATCGGCTCTCAGGTCGAGGCCGACATCGTGCGCGCTGAGAGCATCACCTTGCCGATCTTGGGGTTGCTGCTTGTTGTGGTGCTGGGCAGCGTGTCAGCGGCCCTCTTGCCATGGCTGCTCGGCGGAGTGTCGATCATCGGCTCCCTCGCCGCGCTGCGACTGGTGACCGAAGTCACCGACGTCTCAGTCTTTGCGATCAACGTGATCACGATCCTGGGCCTCGGATTGGCGATCGACTACGCGCTCTTCGTGGTCACCCGCTTTCGCGATGAACTCGGCGAAGCCCGCGACCGCGCCTCGATCGACGCAGCGATCGTCACCACCATGGCCACCGCTGGGCGAACCGTTGCCTTCTCCGGTCTGACCGTCGCCGTGTCCCTATCGGCGCTGCTGTTCTTCCCACAGACCTTCTTGAGGTCGATGGGCTTCGGCAGCATCTCCGCCGTGCTGATCGCGATGATCGCGGCACTGGTGATCTTGCCAGCGGTGTTGGCCGTGCTGGGTCACCGGATCAACTCGCTGTCCGCCGGTTCCTACCGCGGCTTGGTCGGCGGATCAGGCCGCTTCTGGGCGAGCTTGGGCACCAAGGTGATGCGCCGACCCGGCCTCGTCACGGCTATCACCGCGTTCATTTTGTTGGCGCTCGGCGCGCCATTCCTCGGTGTGCAGTGGGGAGGGATTGACGCGCGCGTCTTGCCGAAAGACAGCGAAAGCCGACAAGCTGGCGAAGCCTTGGCTGGTGACTTCGGGCAAACCCCGGGCAACACCATCGACGTGCTCTTGACCGGCGCCACCCCGGGCCCCGAGATCGACGCGTATGCCGCGCAGCTCGGTGGCCTCGACGGCGCGAGCGGCGCCACACTCACTGAATTCGACAACGATGAGACCGTGCAGCTCTCGGTCGCCTACGACGGTGACCAGATCACCGAGCAATCCGAAGCGCTCGTGCAGGCGGTGCGCGCCGAGCAGACCCCGGAGGGCTCGCAGGCGCTCGTCGGCGGTGCGGCGGCGGAACATGTCGACCTACTGGCCAGCATTGGCGAACGTCTGCCCTGGGCAGCCGGCACCGTGGTGTTGGTGACCTTGATGCTGCTCTTCCTGGCCTTCGGCTCGGTGGTCTTACCGATCAAGGCGGTGTTGATGAACGTGCTGTCGTTGTCTGCGGTGCTCGGCGTTCTCGTATGGGGATTCCAGGACGGCAACCTGGCTGAGGCGCTCTCGTTCACCTCGACCGGCGCCTTGGAAGCCACCCAGCCGATCCTGGTGCTGGCCATCGCGTTCGGCCTGTCCACCGACTACGAAGTGTTCTTGCTCTCCCGCGTGCGCGAGGATTGGGAGCGCCACGGTGACAACACGCTCGCTGTCACCAACGGG
Source organism: Ornithinimicrobium sp. (assembly GCA_049671385.1). Taxonomy (GTDB): domain Bacteria; phylum Actinomycetota; class Actinomycetes; order Actinomycetales; family Dermatophilaceae; genus Ornithinicoccus. The sequence goes on from JBATUU010000097.1 coordinate 6,620, forward strand.
TTGGCCCGCACCGGCGGGATCATCACAAGCGCTGCCCTGCTGTTGGGGGTTGTCATGTCGGGTTTCCTGTTCAGCCAGATCAGCTTCATCCAGACCATCGGCGTCGGCCTGCTGGTCGGGCTGCTGCTGGATGCATTCATTGTCCGCGTGCTGTTGGTCCCGGCCACGATGCGCTTGCTCGGCGGGGCCAACTGGTGGGCGCCGCCGGCGATGACCCGCTGGTGGGTCCGGCACAACAGCTTTGCCGAGCGTTCGGAGTCCCCGGCACCGATACCCGCGCAACCGGTGGGCGTCTGAGCATCTCCGGCGTGACCGACCAGCACGCTGCCACGGTCTGCACCGGTGCTAGGCCGAGGCTGCCAGCTGGCTGCCCCACCAGGTCGATCCCCGCTAGGTTGGGGCGCATGCCTCGCCAGTATCAGTTCCGCACCGTTGACGGCATCGAGACCGTTCAAATCGCCGTCCGCGGCCGACAGGTGCTGGCCCGGCCCATGCTCAACTTCGGCCCTGGCTACACCAGCGAGCAACGCCGTGCACTCGGACTGACCGGCCTGCTGCCCCCGGCAGTGAACTCCATCGACGAACAGCTCAAGCGGGTGTATGCACAGTTCCAGATCCAACCAGACAACCTGAGCAAATACGTCTACCTCAACCAACTTCAAGACCTCAACGAGATTTTGTTCTATCGACTGGTCGCCGAGCACCTCGACGAGACGCTGCCGATCATCTACACCCCGACCGTCGGCGAGGCCATCCAAAAGTTCAGCTCAACCTTCGAC
>JBATUU010000098.1:0-2389 GCA_049671385.1 Ornithinimicrobium sp.
AGTCTCCGCAGGGATCATCAGCGGACGGTCGGCGCGTTGTTCGATGTATCGCGCCCCGGCTACGACAATCCGCGGGTGTCGGTGGCACCCGTGGCGGCGGTAATCACCAGTGCGACAAATCAGCGGACCCAGCATGTCCCGACCGATGCGCGGGAGCGAGGCCGCGGCCGTTTGAGAGTATTCGCGCGACAATTTGCGCATGCGTCTCTCCGTACACGCACAGTTGTAATATACTCTATCGACTAAAACACGCCAGCGCAGCTTTGCTAAGCCTAAGCTTTGGCATAAGATCAAACTCTTGACGCTCACGGCATGTCCTGGACCGCTTGCAAAAGTCACCGGAGTTGTAGTGGGTGATGGTACAGACCGGCGATCAGATCGAAGCTCAGTCCAGAACACCGGCGTCGGCTCCGATAGCTGTAGCGAATCGCACTCATCGAGCATCCGAACTGCATTCATCGGCGATTCCGGACCACATTGAGTGACTCTATCCGGCACCGTCGAAACCACATTACGTGCGAATGGGACCACGCTCGGTGACACCAGATCGCACTCGTCGACCCCAGACCAGATTGCGTGACACGACGTCGAGGCCGTGGCCGCGGCGACCGTTCCCTTACGAGTCAGGGAACCCGTCGGAGTATGTCGAACCTAGACGTTGATTTCGTTACCGAGATTCTTGCCACGACGATCGTGACCCCCTCGTCGATCGCGCGATCCGCCAAGCATGGGCAAGGAAACGATCGTTTTTCTACCCGTCGCTATCCAAAGGTATCAAGGCGGCATCCCGAGTCCGGTTGGCCCTGGTGTAGTCTGCTTGCGGGACCAACCCAATGGAGTGAGCCAATGCGAATGACCACAACCGGATTGCCCCTCTGCACCCTGTCCATCGGTATCGCCATCGGCCTGGCAGCGTCGGCCGCGCCGCGAGTCTGGGCTGCACTCTCGGGACCGACCGAACACAAGGGGCTCAGCGTCGGTCTGCTGGCCGAGCTGCCCGCGGACACGATGCAAGCCACGATTGGCCTGGAGGGGTACACCCTGCGGATGCGCTCCGTCGAGATCGCGCCGGGCGGGCAGATCGCCGAGCACAGCCACGCGGACCGGCCGGGGATCGTGACGGTGGTGGAGGGCGAATGGGTCGAGGGTCAGCCGACCGGGGAGAACACCTTCACCGCTCAGGGCTACGGCACGTTCCCCGAGAACGAGGACACCGTGCATTGGGTCTACAACCGCACCGACGCACCCGCGACGGCGCTGGTCTGCGACATCGCCAAGGCGGAGTGAGCGAGCGGCGCGCCGGACACTGACGGGGCGCGTGCGGTCACGCATCCCTTTTCGTAGTGCGGGCTGAGTAGAGGAAACACGAAGCGAACCGCCTTGAGTCCTCCGAGGGCTCTTCGGTGCGAGCCCTGGTGCCGACCGTGACTGCGCCAGCTTTTGGAAGCTCGAGGAAGGCATCGCACCAAGGGACGTCGCACATGATCTGGGCGTGTCCGTGCCGACGCTCTACCGTTGGCTGCCGGCGTCAGCGCGTTCATCACGTACCGAATCTGTCGAGACTGGCAATCAAGCAGTCTCTCTCGGTCCACCAACGAGGAGTTCGCGCGTGACGATCGAGACCTTCGAGCCCGCCGATGCAGGGCTTGGCGAGGTGATCGTGTGAGTGATGATAGCGGCGCGCGCACCTCGCTCGGCGATCCACTGAGACTGCCGTGCGGCTCGGTCCTGAAGAACCGTATCGCCAAGGCCGCGATGTCCGACTCGCTCGGCGACGGACGAGGCGACGCGACCGAGGCACAGGCAAGGCTCTACGCGCGCTGGGCACGGGGCGGAGTGGGACTCTCGATCATCGGCGAGGTGCAGGGGGACGCGCAGTTTCCCGAGAAGCCCGGCAACCTGATCGTCGATGCGTCATCCGATGTCGGCGCGCTCGGCGCGCTGGCCGAGGCCGGCTCGCGGGAGGGGTCCGCGCTGTGGGCACAGCTCGGCCACGCCGGTGCGCTCGCCGACCCCGCACTCGTGACAGGACGCGGACCCTCGGCGCTCGACATCGGCGACTTCCACTGCGACGCGCTGTCGGCGGAAGACATCGCCGCGCTCCCCGGACGGTTCGCCGAGACCGCGTCGAGACTGCAGGCGGCAGGCTTCGGCGGTGTCGAGATCCACGCCGCGCACGGCTTCCTGCTGAGCCAGTTCCTTTCGCCGCTGTTCAACCGCCGCACCGACGGCTACGGGGGCGACGTTCTCGCCCGTGCCCGCCTCGTCGTCGAGGTGATCGATGCGGTGCGCCGCGGTGTCGGGCCGGACTTCCCGATCGGCATCAAGCTCAATGCCTCCGATGGCCTCGAGGGCGGGCTGAGCGAGGACGACTCGCTCGCCGTGGTGG
>JBATUU010000099.1:0-2419 GCA_049671385.1 Ornithinimicrobium sp.
TCACTGACCACCCGGTGTTGCTGAACCGTGCACCTACCTTGCACCGCCTAGGCATTCAGGCCTTCGAGCCGCAACTGGTCGAGGGCAAGGCCATCCAGATCCACCCACTTGTCTGCACTGCGTTCAACGCGGACTTCGACGGTGACCAGATGGCGGTGCACCTGCCGTTGTCAGCCGAGGCACAGGCCGAGGCGCGGATCTTGATGCTCTCGAGCAACAACATCCTCAAGCCGGCCGATGGTCGCCCGGTGACCATGCCTACCCAGGACATGATCATCGGTTTGTACCACCTGACCTCGGCGACCGGTGGCCGTCCGCTGACTGACGACGACGGTGGCGAGCACCTACGCAGCTTCTCCTCCGTGTCTGAGGCGCAGATGGCCTTCGATGCAGGTCAGATCGAGGTGGGCACCCCGATCAACCTTCGGGTCAGTGACACGGCTGCGCCGGTTGGCCATGACCTACCCGAGAGTGCCAGCGTCACCGACGACGGCATTGCTTCGGCGTTCAGTTTCGAGACGACATTGGGCCGTGCGCTGTTCAACAACGCGCTGCCGCCGAACTACCCCTTCGTTAACGAGGTTGTGGACAAGAAGCGGTTGTCCGGGATCGTCAACGACCTGGCCGAGCGCTACACCAAGGTGCAGGTCGCGGCATCGCTGGACTCCTTGAAGGACACCGGTTTCTACTGGGCGACACGCTCAGGCACGACCGTTGCCATCTCCGACGTGGTGCCGCCGGCGCGCAAACCGGAGATCCTCGAGGGGTATGAGACCAAGGCTGCCAAGGTGCAGACGCAGTATGAGCGCGGTCTGATCACCGACGACGAGCGCCGTCAGGAGCTCATCGAGATCTGGACCCAGGCGGGCAATGAGGTCGCCAAGGAACTCGAAGACACGATGGACAAGAACAACACCATCTACCGGATGGTGACTTCTGGTGCTCGTGGTAACTGGTTCCAGTTGCGTCAGATCGCCGGCATGCGCGGATTGATGGCTAACCCGAAGGGCGAGATCATCCCACGGCCGATCAAGTCGAACTTCCGCGAGGGCCTGTCCGTGCTGGAGTTCTTCATCTCCACCCACGGTGCCCGCAAGGGTCTGGCCGACACCGCGTTGCGGACGGCGGACTCGGGTTACCTCACCCGACGTCTGGTCGATGTCAGCCAGGACGTCATCATCCGTGAAGACGACTGTGGCACGGAGCGCGGATTCGTCATGCCGATCGCGGTGCGCAACGAGGACGGGTCGCTGCGCGAGCACGACGACGTCGAGACCTCCGTGTATGCGCGCACGTTGGCAATGGACGTCGAGCACGAAGGCACGGTGCTGGCTGAGGCCGGGATCGATCTCGGCGACGTGGTCATCGATGCCTTGGTTGCCTCCGGTGTGGAGTCGGTCAAGGTCCGCTCGGTGCTCACCTGTGAGTCACTGGTTGGGACCTGTGCCCGCTGTTACGGCCGCTCGCTGGCGACCGGCAAGTTGGTCGACATCGGTGAGGCTGTCGGCATCATCGCGGCCCAGTCGATCGGTGAGCCTGGCACGCAGTTGACGATGCGTACCTTCCACACCGGTGGTGTGGCTGGCGATGACATCACGCAGGGTCTGCCCCGTGTGGTCGAGTTGTTCGAGGCGCGGACCCCGAAGGCGGTGGCTCCGATTGCTGAGGCCACTGGCCGGATCCAGGTTGAGGACACGGACAAGGCTCGCCGCTTGCTGTTGGTGCCGGATGACGGCAGCGATGAGCACGCATACCCGGTCAGCAAGCGGGCTCGCTTGCTGGTCACCGATGGTGAGCATGTTGAGACCGGTAAGCAGTTGGTGGTCGGTGCGATCGACCCCAAGCAGGTGCTCCGGATCCTCGGGCCGCGTAAGGCGCAGCAGCACCTCGTTGATGAAGTGCAGCACGTCTATCGCCAGCAGGGTGTGTCGATCCACGACAAGCACATCGAGGTCATCGTGCGGCAGATGCTGCGCCGGATCACGATCATCGAGGCCAGTGACGCTGAGTTGCTGCCTGGTGAGCTGGTCGAGCGTGGCCGCTTTGAGACCGAGAACCGTCGCGTGGTGGCCGAGGGCGGCAAGCCTGCCTCCGGTCGTCCGGAGCTGATGGGGATCACCAAGGCTTCGCTGGCCACCGACTCGTGGTTGTCGGCGGCGTCATTGCAGGAGACGACTCGGGTGCTCACCGAGGCTGCGATGCAGGCCAAGAGCGACCCGTTGCTCGGTCTGAAGGAGAACGTCATCCTCGGCAAGCTGATCCCGGCCGGGACCGGTTTGCCGCGCTACCGCAACCTGACGGTGGAGCCGACCGAGGAGGCCAAGGCCGCGGCGTACGCCGTGCCGGTCTACGACACCTACGACGAGTACGCCAACTTCGGGCCGGGCTCGGGTGAGGCTGTCCGGTTGGACGACCTGGC
>JBATUU010000100.1:0-1915 GCA_049671385.1 Ornithinimicrobium sp.
GAGCCGCCATGCCCGCGATCACGCCCGCTGCTGGTCCGCCGCCCGGTGGTTGCTCGCTGGTCCACGCCACATGGCCAAACCCTGACCGGGGGGTGCCCACTACGACCACGTGCCGAGCATCTGAGGCGGCCGACGTGGCATAACCGAGCAGCGACTGTCCGCGCACCTCGATCAGCGCCTTATCGACCCCACCAAGTCGCTCCCCGCGGCCGCCGGCAAGGATGATGGCGTCATACCCCGGAGTCGCCGACCGGCGCTTCACCTAGGCCTCCGATTGTTCAGATTTTGCTGTTTCCTGCGCATCCTCAGCAGCGTTTTCGCTTGCTTGCGCATCGACCGCCGGTGCGGGAACACCCGAGACGAGCGGACGCAACCACTGACTGCGCGGATCGGCGTCGATGAAGACCGCCTTGGCCAACAGGGTCAATGGGATTGCCAGCAGGGCGCCCAGTGGGCCGATCACCCATGTCCAGAAGATCAACGATAGGAACGTCAGACTGACGGAGAGGCCGACCGCGTCGCCGACGAACTTTGGCTGAATGACCGACTGGATGATCACATTGATCACGCTGTACACGACGATCACCCAGAGCATGAGGCCCGGGCCACCCTCGAGCAGGCCGAGAATAGCCGGCGGCACGACACCGATGACAAAGCCGATATTCGGGATGTAGTTGGTGATGAAGGCCAGCAGCCCCCACAAGATGGGCGCCGGTATACCAAGAATCTCTAGGGCGACGGTGTCGAACACAGCGACGATCAGCCCGAAGACCGTCGAGACCAAGAGATAACTGCGGGTGCCCTGTGAGAAAGAACGTAGCGCCGAGACCATGTCAGGACGTTCCTCACCCGCCGCACCGAGTAGCCGAGGAAACAAGCGACCGTCCATAGCCATGAAAATGACCAGAGTGAGCACAAAGACCACATCGCCGGTGACCCCGGCCAGGCTGCTGAGCAGGCTCTCGATCACACCGACGAGCCTCCCAAGATCGAAGGAGTCGGCAACTCGTTGGATCTGCTCGTCACTCACCCCTGCACTGGTCAGTCCGTCCGCGGCCCCTTGGATCAAACCCTCGAACTGCGCCTGATAGCTCGGCAACAAAGTGGCGAAACGGGCGGCAGAGACCAACAATGAGATGACCAGGCCCAACACGAGCAAGTAGACAACGACAACACACACCAGCGTGGACGCCCAGCCGGGCATCCACCGCACGAGCCAATTGCGCATCGGATGCACCACGATGGTCAACACAAGGGCTAAGAACGCGGGGGCGATGATATCGCTAGCCGCCTGTAGCCCCAGAATCACCACGACCGTGGCGGCCATGCCGAGCATCACCATCAGCGCACGCGGCAGAGCCGGCCTGACCTCGGCAATCTTTGACACAGAATCCTCCACTCGGATATCTGAGAAAACCCTATTGCACAGCCTCGCTCGCCGGGGGTCGACGTGCCGTCCAGGTTGCGCGCAGCGTTTCCGAATCGACCGGGACAGTGGTGTACTCCCGCGTCGCCGACACCCATACGAGCCCAGCAGCGGTGATCGCGTTGCGCACCGCGGTGTCGCAGTGAAAGAACTGTTGATGGCGCTCAGCGAACGTTTCGCCATTGCTCAGCCGGGTCACTTCCACCTCGGTGACACAGGTTCGGCTCTCCGCCTTGACATCACTTCGAATGACGAACCGGTGTCCATCGTCCTCTCCCGAGACGACCGGCGTCCCGGCGGTGAAGCGCATCATTGCGTCAGTGTGCAGATCGAAGACAACCCAGCCTCCTGGACGCAGCCGGCTTTCGACCGCGGTCAAAGTACGCCGAAAGTCATCCTCAGTCAGGTAATTCAGGCTGTCGAAGGTAGCTACCACTGCATCGAAGGGCTCCCCGTTGATGGCGTCCGGCAGGTCGGGCAGCACCGACC
>JBATUU010000101.1:0-14593 GCA_049671385.1 Ornithinimicrobium sp.
CCCGCACACAGTGAGGACATGCCGACCATGACGCCCCGACCTCCGGCTGCCACCAGCGAGGCTCCCCCGGCAGCCACGATGCAGCGTCTCGACGGCACCCCTCTGCGGGTGCTGGTCGTCGACGACGAACCGATGCTCTCCGAACTCCTGCAGATGGCCTTGCGATATGAGGGATGGCAGGTGAGCACTGCGGACACCGGCAGCGAGGCGGTGACGTTGGCCAGGACCTTCGACCCGGACGCCGTGGTGTTGGATGTCATGCTGCCCGATATGGACGGCCTGGCTGTGCTTCATCGCCTCAGAGCCGATCGCGAAGACGTGCCGGTGCTTTTTCTGACCGCCAAAGACGCCGTCGAGGATCGGGTCGCCGGGCTGACCGCTGGCGGGGATGACTACGTCACCAAACCGTTCAGCCTCGAAGAGGTGGTGGCCCGGCTGCGCGGTTTGATGCGCCGCGCCCATTCGGTCAGCGCGACGCGACCAGACCCGCAACTGGTCGTCGGTGACCTGGTGCTGGACGAAGACACCCAAGAGGTATGGCGCGCTGGCTCGCCTATCGAGTTGACTGCCACCGAGTTCGAGCTGCTCCGGTTTTTCATGCGCAATCCCCGCAGCGTGCTGAGTAAGGCTCAGATTCTGGACCGCGTTTGGGATTACGACTTCGGCGGGCAGTCGAATGTCGTGGAGCTCTACGTGTCCTACCTGCGTAAGAAGATCGACGCCGACCGTGAGCCGATGCTGCATACTCGCCGGGGCTCTGGGTATGTGCTCAAACCGGCACCCTAGCCAGCGTGGCTATCTCCCGGTGGACGCTGCGTCGTCGTTTGGTGCTGGTGATCGTGGCGTTGTTGACCGCGATCAGTCTCATCATCGGTCTCGTCAGTGTCGTGGCTCTGAACGCGTTTCTGACCGATCGGGTCGATGCGCAACTGCAAAGCGCCGTCCAGCGAAGCACGGCAGTCGTTGATCGCGCCGGCCCCGGCCTCGGGGATCGGCGCTCCGGGGACGGCGAAGGCCCTGGACCTGACTTTCTGCTGGCTCCGGGCCAGGGCCCGAACACCGTGGCCGCTCTAATCCTAGACGACGTGGTGGTGCGTGCTGCGGTCTTGGACGAGACCGGCACCCCTCAGTCGTTGACCTCGGCACAGGACGCGGAACTGTTGGCCCTCCCTGCTGACGCGACCCCGCATACCGTGGAACTGGGCGGCGACATCGGGGACTATCGGGCCATCAGCAGCCAGGGCCCTGACGGCACTCAGGTTGTGACCGCTTTGCCCTTGCGCGAGGCTCAAGCCGCCGTGTCCCGTCTCTCGCTGATCATCTTGGTCGTCACGTTGCTGGGGTTGCTGATCGCGGTCGGGTTGGCCGCTGCGATCGTGCGCTCCACATTGCGCCCCTTGCAGCGAGTGGCTCAGACCGCCACCCAGGTCGCTCAACTGCCGCTGCACTCCGGGCAGGTGTCTCTGGCGGCGCGGGTCCCGCAGGAGGACACCGACCCAGACACGGAAGTTGGGCAAGTCGGGGCCGCGTTGAACCGAATGCTCGGTCACGTCGAAGATGCTCTGACGCAGCGCGAAGTCTCCGAGACCAGGACCCGCCAGTTTGTCGCCGACGCCAGTCACGAATTGCGAACACCCCTGGCCGCCATTCTCGGGTATGCCGAGCTGACCCGCCGCACACCCCACGACCTGCCTCCCGACGTCGCGCACGCCATGGGCAGGGTCGAGTCCGAGGCTCACCGGATGACCGGACTGGTCCAGGACCTGCTGCTTCTGGCGCGGCTCGACACCGGCCCGATCCTGCGGCGCGAGAGCGTGGATCTGCGCCGATTGCTGACCGACGCCGTCAGCGACGCGCACGCCAGCGGCCGCCAACACACCTGGTCACTGTCCTTGCCCGAGGAAGAGATGGCGGTGCTCGGCGACCCTGATCAGCTCCACCAAATAGTGGCGAATCTGTTGACTAACGCTCGGGTGCACACCCCTGACGGAACGGCGGTGACGGCCACCCTGTCCCGGGCCGCTGCCGATTCGACATCAGGTCAGACCGAATACGCGGTGATCGAGATCATGGACACCGGACCCGGCATACCGCGGGAGTTGCAGGATTCGGTGTTCGAAAGGTTCGCCCGGGGCGACACCTCTCGCTCCCGTCGAGCCGGCAGCACAGGCCTGGGCCTAGCCATCGTGGCGGCCATCGCGAGTGCTCACGGGGGAACCGTGCACGTGAGATCAGAGTCTGGCACCACGGTATTCACCGTTCGCCTACCGCTCCAAACCCCCCAGTCCTGACGAGACCCCGACCCCCCTCCTAGAGCAACGTTGGCTCCATAGCTAACACATATGTAGCGCACAGGGCATCGAAAAGTCGGCCGTGTCGTATGGGGACATCAGCGCAACCACCCCTCAACGTCAAGGATCGATATGTCCGTCTTCTTGTTTGTCGCCGCCGATCTGATCGCCATCACGGTGATGGTCTTTTGTCTGTACTTCCCGCGTCACCGTCGTCGTGACCTGATCGTCGCGTTACTGTCCATCAACGTCGGCGTCATGGGCGTCACCTATGCCATGGCCACGGCGGACCTGTCACTCGGCTTCGGCCTGGGTATCTTCGCGGTCCTCTCGATCATCCGACTGCGCTCCACTGAGATGGACCACGCGGAGATCGCGTACTACTTCACCGCGATCGCACTCGGCCTCTTGGGGGGCTTCCCCTCGATCTCGCCGTACGTCAGTTTCACGCTGATGGCGGTGCTGCTGGGGGTGATCGCTGTGGGTGACAGCCCATCGCTCTTCTCCCGCACCCGCCAACAGAGCGTGGTGCTGGATCGCGCCGTCACCGACGAGGCGGCCGCCCGCGATTTGCTCGGCATCATCCTCGGTGCCCGGATCGACCGTGTGAGCCTGCGCAAGGTGGACTTGGTATCCGAGACCACGGTGTGCGACGTCCGGTTCACCCTGCCCGCCGCCAGCCGGGACACCGAAGACGCGCTGCACGCCGGACGGGCCTGCTCCGCGCACCAGAGCCCGGCCCTGGCCGACTCAGCGAGCCTGCGATGAGGCCCTGGATGGACACTGTCCGCGCACTGCCAGCGATCACGCTGCAGGAGGTCAACGACAATGCTGCACTGCAACTCAGGGTTGACCGCAAATACCTCGTCTCGCCCCAGCGCTGGTCGACGGTGCTCGCTTCGCTCGAGCCTGCTCCGAGCGTGCTGGAGATCGATGACCTTCGTAGCTTCCGATACTCCTCCACCTACTACGACACGCCCGTATTGGACAGCTACCGCGACGCGGCACGCAGCCGCCCCCACCGCTACAAGGTGCGGACACGGCACTACCTCGACACCGGTTCACGCGCAGTTGAGATCAAGATGCGCTCCTCTGCTGGTAGGACGGCCAAGAGTCGGCAATGGCTCGACCGGCCGGAAGCCGGTGGCTTGTTGTCAGCCGCGGCAGTGACGTTCCTGCGCGAGTTCGAGCGGATCGGGGATCAGGCGTACGAACTCACCGAGGTGCTGACCACGACGTATGAGCGCGTGACGTTCCTCATGGACGAGGCGCGGGTCACCGTGGATAGAGACGTCTCAGCCACTGACACCGGTGGCCAACGCATGGACTATGGCGACCTGCTGTTCGTCGAGACCAAATCGGCCGGCGGAGCGGGAGCCGTGGACCGGGCCTTCTGGGCCGGCGGTGTCCGCCCGGCCCGGATCAGCAAGTACTGCACGTCGCTTGCGGCGCTGCGTCCCGAACTGCCCTCAAACAGGTGGTCGCGTTCCCTGCGCCGCTACCTCCCCCAAGGCACCGCGGCCGCGGTGGCCGCATAGAAAGGCACGACAATGAAAAAACTCTCTACCGCATTCGCTGGCTTCTCGGTGGCCACCGTATTGCTCCTCAGTGGCTGCGGCGTCGATGCCACCCAAACCATCGCTGCCGCCGAAGGCCAGACATCGACCGTAGCCACGTCGTCATTGACCGGCGCCGTGTCCGAGCTCAGCTATGACGACGTCGGCATCGACGAGGCCGACCTGTCCTTCGACATCGCCGACGCCGTGGACATCGCGCTCGCCGACGGGGCCTCCGAGGGCGGCACCGGCGTCAGCGTCGAGGCCGACACTGTCACGATCAGCGAGGCAGGCACCTATCACGTCAGCGGCGCACTAAGCTCGGGTTCGCTCGTCGTCGACGCACCAGAGGGAGTAGTCAACCTGGTGCTCGACGGCGTGAACATCACGGCAGCAAACGTGACCGCAATCGACGTGGTCGACGCCGAGCAAGTCGTGGTGTGGCTCGCAGACGGCGCAGACAACTCGCTCGCCGACGCCGAGGGAGCCACCGTGGACGAAACGGTCGAGGATGCACCCAATGCGACCCTGTTCTCGACGACCGACCTGTGGATAGCGGGCGAGGGCGCGCTGTCGGTGACCGCGCACTCCGCCGACGCGATAACCTCCAAAGACACCCTCGCCATGAGCAGCGGCAACGTCGCGGTGCAGGCAGCGGATGATGGCATACGCGGCAAGGACCACCTGGTGATCACCGGTGGGACGCTCACGGTGAACGCTCAAGGCGACGGCCTGCGATCGGACAGCGAATCGGTCTCCGACGAGCCGGACGCTCCCGTGGGGGTCATCTGGATCGACGGTGGGACCTTGGACCTCACGGCGGGCTCCGACGCGGCCGATGCCGCGCGCCAGATCACGATGCTCAGCGGCGACGTCACGGTCGCGGCCGGGGACGACGGCCTGCATTCGGACAATGTGTTGCGCATCGCGGGCGGCAACATAAGCATCACCGAGAGCGTCGAGGGCATCGAAGGCGCCTACGTGTATCTCTCGGGAGGCGAGGTGTCCGTCGTTTCCAGCGACGATGGCGTTAACGTCTCAGGAGGCATCGAAGGCCTTGACACCGGCACCAGCACCGAAGCCGAAACGGGTGACCGCCCAACCGGCGGCCCGCCCATGGGTGGCGCTGCCGAAGATGGCACGATGGGTGGCCCGCAGAGCCAGGTCAGCGCGACCGACACGGTGGACGATCTCGCTTCGCTGACGGTATCCGCGATGGAAGGCACCGGCTTCGGCGGCCCCGCCGAGGCAGACAACGGCACCAGGTTCCTGGAGTTCAGTGGCGGCACCTACATCGTCGACACGACTAGCGACGGCGTCGACGTCAACGGTTCCATGACGATGAGCGGCGGCACCCTGGTGGTCTCGGGCACGGAAAACGTCCGTCAAGGTGCCATCGACGTGGACGACGATTTCACCGTCTCCGGCGGAACTCTAGCCGCGAACGGCATGTCCACCATGGCTGTCGCTCCAGGAGAAGGTTCCACTCAGGCCACCTTGGCGCTAACCTTCAACGGCACCGTGCCCGCCGGAACCCTGGTTACCGTTGCGGACGCCAGCGAAGAGCAAATCGCCTCGTTTACCACGGCAAAGGCCTCGGATTCGTTGATCTACTCCTCTGATGTTCTCGAGGTGGGTGCTGACTACGAGATCTCGGTAGGCGGCGAGGTCACCGGAACGAGCATCGGTTGGCTCACGCCTGAAGGCACGGCCACCGGTGGCGACGCCATCGGCACAGTCGCCGCGGTCTAAGCATTCCCGGGCCGGCCCTCACCCTGGTGAGGGCCGGCCCGAGCGCATCCTCGTGCCACTACCTCGGCAGCAGTCACATGCGACCCCCCACAATGCTGCGCGACCTAGCGTCTAGCCTGGTTCTCATGTCTGACACACGCTTCTGACAGCAGGCTCGCGCAGTGTGGTTGCCATGACCGCTGAATGTCCAACACGCAAGACCGCATCGGGCGGCCCTGCCTCGTCCGGCCTAGTCTCCCAACACACCAACCGCAAGACCACGGTCCTCCCTGGCCTCGTGTGCCTGCTAGCCATAGTCGTGGTCTACGTCCTGGCCGTTCGCACTTTGCTGGGACAAACGGTGGACACCGCTGCAATGACCGCCACGGCCAACCTGCTCGCGGAAACACAATGGACCCAGACCCTCCTAGATCTGGTTTCGCCCCTCTCCGTGGTCCTGGGCGCCCTCGCGATCGCCGCAGTCGGCTACTTCTCACACGGCAGCGCAACTGCTGCAAAAACAGTCGGCGCGATCACCGTCACCGTAGGCAGCGCTCAACTCCTCAAAGCGGTGCTGACCCGACCCGATCTGCTCGATGCGATGGCAAACAGTTTGCCCAGCGGCCACGTTGCTGGTGTCGCTGGGCTAGCCGTCGGAGCCACGCTCGCCGTGCCAGCAGTACTGCGCTCGACCGCCGCGGTAGCCGGAGGCATAGTGGTGACGCTCACCGCCGTCGCAACAATGGCCCAGCAATGGCATCGACCCAGCGACGTCTTCAGCGCAACGCTCCTGGCTGCCGCGGTCGCCTTGTTCCTAGGGTCTTCCTCGTCCAGAAGCCGTGCAACCGGCTAGCAGGCACACGAGGCGAAACGACCATCACGACGCTAGGGAGCCAGCCACGTGCTGCGGCCGGCTCGGGCATCGGGCAACGACCGACTTCACTAGCCAGCGTCCAACTCACCTCCCGGCGCAAGGCCAGGTACGCGACCTCATGGGCATCACATGGTCCCGCTCGTGGCGGCCGTCGACGCCCAACGCTCTGGGGATGGCTCAGCGTGTGGATGTGGTCGTGTCCCATGGATTGAGGCAAGGACGCCGAGGGGTTCGAAGTGTTTGGTGTTCCGCGTCGCGATGGTCATCTCTGCAGAGTCCGCCACGGCGGCGATGAGGGCGTCGTCGAACGGTGCGTGCTCGGGACCCCGATAGGTAGCCAGGATGCGGGCCGTCGACAGGTCGAACGGCAGGACCCGATCGGCGAAAGTGGGCAAGACGTTCTCGTCTTTGGCCTGGGGCGTCAGTCCATCCGTCTTCTGGGCCGCCCGAGGATCGCGGCGGCCAGCGTTGAGTCGACGATGATCGAGGTGAAGGCACCGCTGGCGGCAGCGGCGCGAAGGGCGGCGGCCCGCCGGGGCCCGTGGGCAAACCCAATGACGTGTCGGGCTGCGTGTAGTTGCGGGAGGCCGACGGCGATGACGCGGCCGTCCAGGGGGGTGGGTACCACGACGCCCCGTGCGCTCAGCAGGTTGCCGGAGAACTCCGTCACGACGCCGGCCTGAGCGCATGTTCGTCGCAGGTCAGGTGAGACCTTCTCCCATACCGCCGACTCTCCGGCCGACCAGGCCCCAATCGCTACGACCGCGAGATCCAGCGCCTCAGCCCGCGCCAGAGCCTCGGCAACGACGGGCTGGAGGCGTACGTCCTTGGCAGTGGATTGTTGGTCCACGACCAAGGGAGCATAGAGCGGGTAGCTGTGGATACCTCCTCGACCGTCGAGTTGCATGAGCATGCGACTCAGCGTTCCGCTGCCAGCGATCTCGAAGGCGCCGGTGAGCTGAACCAGGGAACACGGTGGCAGGGAGGGGAAGAAGCGAGATGCTTGGTCCAGGGTTCGAGACCATGAGATGCCCACCGTCATTCCAGGGCGGATCACCTCACGCATGGCGGTAAAGACGACGGCACCGAACTGTCGAGCGCGAACGTCGCCGTCCGCATCGTGGAGTACAACGATGCGAGCGCTATCGATACCGAGCCTGTCGGCTAGCGCCCGCTCGCGGGTCGACGTGGGAAGGTGCGGGTCGTGGACCTCGATCGTCACGACGCCGCTGGCATGAGCTTCGTCGAGTAGGCGGGCGACCTTGAACCGGCTGATCCCAAACGCTCTCGCGATATCTACCTTCGAGACATTGTCCAGGTGGTAGGCCCTGGCGAGTTCGGCGAGCATGACACGGCGTTGGTCATTGTCGTCCTCGAACGCGTTCTTCTCCGGCACGTCGACCTCTCTTGCTCATCTGAGCATATGCCTTTGTCAGGAAGGTTGATCCAGTGGGTACCCCTGCTGAGCAGGCCATTTGCATAGTATGCCCCCCGCCGCGACGACCCGCCGCAGCGCTCAAACGAGCGCACTTCGTTCTGTTCGCCGTCGGCCCTACCGTGTGGGTGTCGGCTCGGCAACGAGGCAGTGGCTGATGCAGACCCAGTGAAGACACGTACGGCCAGGAGGCGTCATGAAGACAGTGAACAGAGCAACGACAGCCGGCAGGTTGGGGTCGCACACGCTCGCCGAGGTGAGGGAGCGGGGGGTTCCGGTGCCGGAGTACGACCGGTCGGAGCTCGTGGCTGGGATCGTGCACCTGGGGGTAGGAGGGTTCCACCGCTCACACCAGGCGATGGTCATTGACCGTCTGTTGAGAGCCGGTAAGGCGCAAGATTTCGCAATCTGCGGCGTGGGCGTGTTGGACCATGATCGCACGATGGCGGAGGTCATGAAAGAACAGGACGGTCTCTACACCCTTGTCGCCAAGCAGGCCGACGGGTCCCGTGAGGCCCGGGTGATCGGTAGCATCGTCGACTATCTGTTCGCACCGGAGGACCCAGACGCGGTGGTGGAACGCTTGGCGTCTCCGGATACCAAGATCGTTTCGCTGACGATCTCCGAGGGTGGCTACAACCGCGATTCCAGCACAGAACAGTTCATCGAATCCGACGCCGGTGTGCAGCATGACCTGGCTCACCCGGAGTCGCCGCAGACCGCATTCGGTTATGTCGCGGCCGGTTTGAGACGACGGCGTGAGCGCGGCCTCGGTCCATTCACGGTCATGTCATGTGACAACCTCGCCGAAAACGGTCGTATCGCTCGGGAGAGCTTCACCTCTTTCGCCCGCCTGCTCGACTCCGAACTGGGCGACTGGGTCGCTGAGAACGTGCGCTTCCCCAGCGGGATGGTAGACCGGATCACCCCGGTCACCAGCGATGATGACCGTGCCGCCACCGCCGAGACGCTGGGTGTCACAGACGCGTGGCCCGTGGTGGCAGAGCCGTACTTCGCCTGGGCGCTGGAAGACAACTTCGCCGCAGGGCGCCCGCCTTTCGAGGAGGCCGGCGTGGAGGTAGTCGCCGACGTCGGTCCGTGGGAGCGGATGAAGTTGCGGTTGGCCAACGGCGGTCACCAGGCGCTGTGCCACGTGGGAGTACTGGCTGGCTTCACATATGCCCACGAGGCCGCTGCCGACCCCAGTATCGCGGCCTACCTGACGTCCTACCTCGACGAAGAAGCAGCGCCGACACTGGAACAGCTGCCCGGACTCGACGCCTTCAAGGACGCGTTACTCGACCGCTGGCGCAACCCCGCCATTGCGGACACGTTGGACCGCATCCGCACCGACTCCAGTGACCGCCTCCCCGCATGGTTGCTACCCGTTGTTGTTGACAACCTTGCTACGGATGGTCAGATCCGTGCTTCGGCTACTGCCTGCGCGGCCTGGGCCCAGGCGTGCACCGGGCACAATGATCAGGGGCGAGAGCTGCCCATCCTGGACCGGGCGGCAGAGCACCTGTCCGCAGTGGCGGCCAGCGAGACCCAAGACCCCACAGCTTTCCTGGACGAGCGCAGCCTGTTCGGTGACCTCAGCGAATCACCTCGCTTCCGCGAAGCCTTCCTCGAGGCACGTGAATCGTTGGACAGTGCCGGAGCACTCGCGACCGTCGCGACCTTCATTGACGGGGGTAAGTAATGGCACTCATCGCAGGGGTGGACTCCTCTACGCAGTCCACAAAGATCGTGCTTCACGACGAGGACGACTTCTCGGTCCGTGGGCGTGGCTCGGCGGCACACCCCAAGACGTTCCCGCCGGTCAGCGAGCAGGACCCGGAACAGTGGTGGGGCGCGCTCGGTCAGGCCCTCTCCTCAGCGCTCGCCGACGCGAGCGCCGACGCGAGCGACGTTCGCGCGATCAGCGTGGCCGCTCAGTGCCACGGACTCGTGGCCCTGGACTCGCGCGGATCGGTGGTGCGCCCAGCGAAGTTGTGGAACGACACCACCTCGTCCACGCAGATGGGCCGGCTCATCGAGGCCATGCCAGGGCAGGAGTGGGCGCAGCGGACTGGTTCCATTCCGACGGCAGCCTTTACCATCTCGAAGTTGCTGTGGTTGCGAGACAACGAGCCGGAGAACTTCGCCCGCACGGCTACGGTGCTATTGCCGCATGACTGGCTCACCTACCGACTCACTGGCAAGGCCGTGACGGACCGGTCCGAGGCCAGCGGCACCGGCTACTTCGACGCCACGTCGGGCCGGTACGACCACGACATCCTGGCCCTCGTGGACGCCGATCGGGACTGGGCACCCATGCTGCCCACCGTGCTGGGACCCTCAAGTCCCGCTGGCACGCTGTCGAGCGCTGCCGCGGCAGCTCTCGGTCTCCGCGGCGACACCATCGTGGGGCCCGGTGCAGGGGACCAGCACGCCAGCGCCCTGGGGCTAGGTGCTCGCCCCACCGACGTTGTGTATGTCTTGGGCACCTCCGGAGTCGTCTTCACCACGAGCGCCACATCGACCCACGACGAGACCGGCACGGTGGATGGTGTCGCAGACGCCACAGGCGGGTACCTGCCATTGGTGTCCACGCTGAACGCGGCCAAGGTCAGCGACACCTTTGCCCGCTTGCTCGGCGTGGACCACGACGAGTTTGCCCGGCTCGCGCTGGCCTCCGATCCGGTCGGCGCTCCCGTGCTGGCCGCCTTCCTGGACGGAGAGCGCAAGCCGAACCTTCCGGCCGCTACCGGGACACTGGCGGGTCTGACCAACGGGACCACCCGCGAACAGATCGCCCGGGCTGCCATCGACGGGGTGCTCTTCGGTCTCATCCATGGAGCGAAAGCGCTCGCGGCAGCCGGCGCTGACACCACAGGTCGCGTCATCGTGAGCGGCGGCGCTTCGAGGTCACCGGCGTACCGGCAGTTGCTGGCCGACGCCACCGGAGCAATGGTTCACGTGTCGCCCTGCGACGAGGCCGTCGCCGACGGCGCCGCCATACAGGCACTTGCTTGCCTGAAAGGGGCCGATGTCCGCGCCGTGCGAGACTCCTATTCGGCCTCGCTTGTGCCCGACGCGGAGCCGCGATCTGGCGGTGCGGCGACCGACTCGTTCTCCCGCTACCTCGCCACGGCTGCGTGGCGTGGAGGCGACCGCTCATGACCGCCACTCTTCCTGCGTACGCGCAATCCCTTGGGATGACCTTGTCCGGGAGCGTCATCGCTGTTCCGCCCGAGCAACGTTCCGATCATGCTGCTCAACTGACGGCCGAAGGCCATTGGGTGCACGCTGACCGCATCGAGGGCTCGTATCGCGGTCAGACTGGCGTGAGCCTGCCGGAGATCCGGGAGATCGCCAATGTGCCCGGTATTCGGCTCGACGTGCACCTCATGGTCGACGACATCCTCAGCGATCTGGGTAAGCTGCCGGGCCACGGCATCGACAGGGTGACCCTGCAGAGCGATGGCCGAGACGATCTGACCGAGCTGGTGAGCCGCGCACGGCAACGCGCCAGTGAGGTGTGGTTAGCCCTCCACACTGACAGTATTCAGGTGACTGAACTGCGCACAACCGGCGCCGATGGTGTGCTGATCATGCTGACCCCACCCGGTCAGCCAGGGCACCAGGCCGACCTCGACCAACTCTCCCTCGTGCGTGCCGCACGCATGTCCGGCTGGCCGGTCGGCGTTGACGGTGGGGTAACCGAAGCCAACCTCGACCCCATTCATGAAGCCGGCGTCCGGTACGCCGTGGCCGGTCGCGCCCTCGCCCAAGTAGCCGTGACCCGATGAGCACCACCGGGCCGGCTAACGCCATCAACGTGGTGGCCGACGAAGTGAGCCAGTGCCTCGCAGGCGTCGACCGCGGTGAGTTCGACCTCATCGTCAGCGAGCTCCGGATCCCGCATCGCGGCTGGTACTGCACCGGTCAGGGTCGCTCCGGACTCGTAGCGCGCATGGCAGCGATGCGACTTATGCACCTCGGGCATCGTAGCCACGTGGTCGGAGAGGCCACAGCCCCCTCGATCACGAGCTCAGACATTCTCCTGATCCTGTCAGCCTCGGGAACAACCCCGCTCAGCCGCCACTTCGCCGAGACCGCCCGACAGGTCGGAGCGGCCGTCATACTCCTGACAGCAACACCGCAAAACCCCCTGCGCGACCTCGCCCACACAACGCTCAGACTCCCGGCGACCGACTCGGGCCAATTCGGCGGCAGCCTCTTCGAGCAGAGCGCGCTGCTCGTTCTAGACGCGGCGATCCTGGCGGTGGATGCCGGTGACCAGCCACTCCGAAATGCCATGCACAACCGGCACGCCAACCTGCAATGAAGACACGAACTCGACGTTGCCGTTGACCGCTACTGCGCGATCAACGACGAGTCCGACAACGGATGTCATCTTGGATCGGTCGTCGAACAGGCCGAGCTTCCCATGGGGCCTATGCAGCCCAGCCGCCGAACGACGTGGTGGGTTGTTGATGACTCGGCCTGTCGCAAATGCGCTGATCAGCCGAAGTACCGTCATCGGTCGACGATCGGCAACCGGGATGGTTCAGCCGCGTGCCTGTGCTGGAGGGCGTACATCGAGGAGGTCCGCGATGATCTGGAAGTCAGCGGTGTTGTGGGTGAGTAACGGGACCCGTTCCACCGATGCGGTAGCGGCGATCGCGAGGTCTATCTGACGTCCCCGAGGCTGACCTCCCCGTTGCCTGACGGCAGCCGCGAGACGCCCCCACGCCCGGGCAATTTCCGGGGTGACGGGCAAAGGGTCGAAAGTCGACTCCACAGCGGCGAGACGATCGGTGCGGCGTGCCCTCTCATCGTCGTCGGTGGCGAGGAGGACCCCGAAGTGCAGCTCGGTGAGTGAGACCACACTGATGGCCGCCTCGACATCCCCGGGTCCGTCCTCACCGATGAGCACGGAGGTATCCAGTACGGCCCTCACGACGCGAATGGATCGAGAATCTCGGTATCGAGTCGGCCAAGATCAGCCTCCATCTCCCGTGGCGCAGGTCCCTGCCAGACCCGAGCCAGGACGGAACCACCCACCCACCGACGCCGTCCTGTGGGACGAAGCTCAGCCACCGGCCGGCCGGCGACAGTCACGGTGAGGTTCTCTCCGGCCTCGACTCGTCGCAGGACCTCCCCGATGTGGTTGCGGAGCTCCTTTTGTGGGATCACGTCCATAAGAACGGATGGTAGCACTATTGCTACCGCCCGAGTACCGGTTGAAGATGGTGCTCCGGTTAGCAAGCGCCCGCCGCTCATAAGTGAGTCGACTCCACCGTTGCCCATAGGTACAGCCCTCACCACCCCCGACCATCTGGGTATGGTGACGTTTCGCGAGACCAAGGTGGAGGGGAGGTTGAGCACAACCCAGGCACGGGTATGGACGGTGAACAAGCCAACTCTGCGCGTGATGTCAGTCGTGTTCGCGGCAACGGGGCTTGCCGCTGTGATCCTCGTCGGGGTTGCTTTGGCTCGCGGTGCCTCTTTCGGTCTGCCTTCAATCGGAATGCTCGCTTCTCTGTTCATTCCTGTGTATTCGTGGCTGTTGTGGCAGACATCTCGGGGATACACATCGGTAGATGAGATCGGCGTAAGGACTCGTCTTGGTCGGCAGAGCGAAACCGTGACGTGGGATCGGGTCGTCGGGATCATTCGATACCACGGGTCCCGTGCGTTCTCGTTGAGGCTGCACGACGGAAGCGGTCTGTCTCTGCCGGGGGTGCAGCCCAGTGACTTCGAGGAGGTGAACAAGATCGTGGAGACCCACCCGTGTGCGCCCCGCCAGGACTGGCCCTAGGGCTAAGGCTCTGGAGCAGCCCTGCCCATCGCAGGTAGAGGATCGCTGACCGGAACACCGTGGCATAGTCCAGGGATAGGTCTGACCGAGTGATCGGACGTCGTGGGGGAAGCTCGCGGAGGATCGGTTGGGTCGCTTCCTATTCGGGCTTGAGTGCCGTGACTTGGATCTCGATCCGCATCCGAGGATCCCATAGACCCGCGACCAGCATGGTTGCCGCCGGACGGGCTTCGGCGAAATAACTGCGTAGCAAGGGCCAGCAGGGTTCGAAGTCACCAGGATCCGGAAGATAGTAGGTCGCCCTCACCACGTGCCCTGCGCACGATCCTGCTTCGGTCAACGCCAGGTCAATGTTGGCAAGAGCTTGGTCGACCTGAGCGACAACGCCCTCGGAGATCGTCATTGTCGTGTAGTCGAAGCCAGTGGTGCCGGAGACGAACACCCATCGTCCGTCTACCACCGCCCGCGAGTAGCCGATGAGCTGCTCGAACGTGCTTCCGTGACTGATTCGCTCTCGAGACATGCACTGCTTTCCAGGTTGATGTTGCTCGCACAGCTGAAGGGATGGCTCATGGCTGAGCCGCCCTGAGTTGGTAGAGATTCTGATGAACCCCATGAGCTGCACCAAATCGGGGACGCTGGGCTCGTGCACCAATCTGTTGCGCAGCCGATCGCATGCGCACCCCGCATTGAGCTCGCGCTTACAGATTGTCGCCAGTCGTACCGTCCGGGAGTGCGTGACATCTCATTTGGCCATAGCAAAGTGGGCTCATGCGTCTTGCCTTGCGGACCGATCGCCAGGATCTGTTGAGGCGCTTATCTGGCCCCACTTCGACAACATTCGCTTCCACCAAGTGATCGACCCGACCTATCATTTGAATCGATTCCACAAAAGGC
>JBATUU010000102.1:0-1990 GCA_049671385.1 Ornithinimicrobium sp.
GACATGCGTGATCACTGCTTCACAAAAGCCGGCTGCTAGGAGGCGGGAATGGCGACGACGACCCCGGAAATAGATCGCGACGAACTCTTACGCGTGATCCGCACAGGGGCGCCGATCCGATCGATCGGCAAGATGCGCGCCCTGGCGCTGCTCAGCAGTGGCGAGGTAAGCGACGCCAGCGGCTTTCTGTCGGACCTTGTAGTCGATCAGCGGCTCGAGCCACGCTTTCGCATCGCCGCCGCTACCGGTCTGTACCGCTCTGAGCGTCGTGCGCCCGCTCAGATGCTCAGCGAAATGGCTGCCCACGCCGACGAGTGGACAGCGGCGCCAATCGCCGTCGGGCTCGCGCGGGTCGGGGGCGCGGATCGCGAGCCGCTGATCAAGAAGTTGGAGCGCATCGTCTCACCCCACCTCAGGAACCGGGTTACCTTCGCTCAGACCTTGCTCGAGTACCGCCACGGTCTACCGACAGGCTCAGTGAGGACGCCGACACCTCAGCAAATGCAGGACGTGGAGGGCACCACCTCTGCCATCGAGATTGGCACAACGGTGCAACGCGAAGTGAAAGCCGCCTTTGAGGCGCTGAGCCGCGACCCGCTTGATGTCGACCTGGTGCCCGACCGTGCTCAGCGGGTCGAGTGTGGCCCGAATACGTTCGTGTGGCTATGGGACCGTGGTGCGCTGGCATCGGGTGCCCGGCCGGGGGCGAACACTGTCGGAGGCGTCCTTACGCGGCAGGGCCGGCTCAGGCGTGGACACTCCCTTTCGCGGATAGCCCTTCTGACGCCTAGGAGGGCGAGCACAGCGATTACCATCCACCGTGCATTGACTGGCGAGATCGAGTACTCGGGTAGCATCTCCCCGCAGGGTTCGTTTACCTTGCGTACGGTGAAGTCGCCAGGCCTTGCCGCCGTCGAGATCGAGGGGCGGATCAGCGACCGCGTCCTCGCGGTCGATGCTGCCGTCTCGACATCGACTACTCGTGCAGCACGCATCCCCGCCGCAGGCTGAGCGGCGTGAACGCACTCGCCGGGTACTCACCCTCGCGGGGTTCATGCTGGCGGCGGTCCAAGGGTGCTCTAGCGAGTGGAGCCCCACGGGGTGTCCCGGCATGAGTGCCCCGGCTGACTGGCAAGTGGTTGAGGCCGGACCGATCGTGTTCCGCGTGCCTCCCGAACTGGTGGAGCCAGGGGGGCCGTCGGTCGACTCCGCGGCTGGCACGCTTGAGAGTGAAGTGATCACCGTCACTTATGATGTCGGCCGATTCGGCCCTGACCTTGACCAGCTCGCCATGGAACACCAGGTCCTCACCACAGAGCGACGACGCGTTGCCGGACACACCGGCACGGAGATGACCTTCCGACCGGCAGGCGAACCCTTCGAGCTGGCTCGGCTCCTTCAGTTGGCACTCGGCGGTGGCCAGACGGCCACCGTGCGCGTGTCTTGCCGAGCAGCCGACGAGTGTCGGATTGCCGACACTGTCTTCGACTCGATCGCTCTAGTGCCCACTAGATGATGCGCCGGATTAGTGCGACCGGCAGACGGAAAGTGCCAAGAAGGGTGAAACGAGTTTCGTCAGACGGCCTACCGTGAGAGTTGGTCAATCTAGGCTGCGGTGGGCAGCCGCGGCCGCACCGAACGGGGCGTGACCGAGCCAGTCGGGGTGGGCCGCGTATGCAGTGCCGAGTGCCTACTTACTCTGCGTTCGGACGTGGTGGACGGTAGAGTAATTAACCGAGGTCGGGATGTGCAGGCCAATGCCCGAATGCGGTGCTCCTCGTCTAGTCCAGCAGTTCGCAGTTACCTTGTCGAGCGTTTGGCCAGGTCAAAAGCCGGCCATGGCTGCAGATGTCCGAGCCGGGGATGACTCCCCAGAGTAGGCAGGCGCCACTCCGTCTGCGGCCATTGTCGGCGGTGCACCACACCTTGATAGAAGCGTCGCGCGCAGGGATTATCAGAGGCTCTTACAACCTCCGAGGCTGTCTTAGGA
>JBATUU010000103.1:0-2208 GCA_049671385.1 Ornithinimicrobium sp.
TGCGTCACTTGATTTCTGTCGACTTGGTCAGGCGCACGGAGATTGAGGTGGATCGCCCAGTCGTCTTCAATCCCAATATCTGGGCTGGTGACCCAGCGATCTCAAAGGCCGCGCTCAGGGCAGAGGACGCGAAGGTCAACAAAGAAGTGGGTGCCCTGATCGAGGAGGTGGCCGCCCTTCCGGGTATGCCGGAGAAGCATGTGGAGTCGACCGAGAAGAGGTGGGTGGATTTCGCGGTCTCGCAGGGTCTCGTGGAGCGCTCCGTAGTCCAGACCTCCACTGGTGAAGAAGAGGGTTTCTTGTTTACGCCGCATCTCAAGCGTGACCCATTCGGTACGGCTTCCGCTGATCCCTCAGGCCATGTGAGGCAGATGGTGGGCAGCATGATTTATGCGACGACCTTCGCGTCGTACAAGTTGCGCAGCCCCGGCGCCTTTCTGTATTCCCTCATCCGTGACGGTGAAGCTGGCAACGTGCCCAACATCGCTACCGACTACCCGATGTTAGAGCTCGCGGGCACGATTCAGATCGTGCCTGGGAGTTGGGGGAACGCACACCGGATGGTCCTCTTGCAGTCCGACGTTGCTCAGACGGCCCTCGACGTCATCGACACTCGCGACCACTCCCGTGGTGTCGTAGGTAGCTTGTCCGCTCTGGGGGATCAGCGCGCGTACAGCCACATCGAGCGCGAGAGGGCACGCATGGCCTCTGCCACTGAAACTGATGATCTTGACCAAGCGCGATTGGTCGCGGCCCTTCGTGATGCGACCGCTGGAGGTGGGTTTCGTAGCTGATCAAAAGTTGCCTCTTGGCGAGACCCCCACCGAGGCGGCTTCGCCGCGCGGCAGTGACAGAGCAAACGCATCAATTGGTGGGGGTTCCTCACGATCCCGCTCGAATTCGCGCAGGACGGCTCGATCGCGGAGCACAAATAATGATGGCGCGGAACTCGAGCGTCGCACTGGGCGGATCGAGTTCGCCGAAGGCGCGCTGGTTCGTCTTCGGTCGCCCGTGCGTGTTGCCGCCGAGAGCGGGCGTGATGTTTTGACCGACATCGACGTATTCGCAATCGACGTGGACGGGCGCCTCCGTGTGTCGCGCTCAATATTGGAGTGTAAGAGCGGAGGCGGACAGGCTAAGGAGCCTGACCGACTCCTGTGGCTTGCCGGCCTGCAGAAATATCTGGGGTTTGACCGAGCAGTCCTCGTTCGACAGACGGTCTCTCGGCGTGGCCGAGCCTTAGCACGAGAGTTAGGGCTGAAGGTCCTCGACATGACCAAGTTGTCTTCCCGCGAGGCGGCACACGTGTGGCTACCTCGCCGGTTTGCGCACGTAGACGGTGAAAAGTGCTCTGCCGCGGAGTCCCTCACTGACGTCCAGTTGAAGGGTTTAGGTCACATCCCTGCGGAGTTGGTTGCGTTCCTCAGGCACGACGCGCTCCGCAGCGACTCGCACGAGCCTTTACGTGCAGTGGCTAGTCTTGGGAGGGCGGCCGCAAGAGGCGGAGTACTTCCGAGCCCATCGCGAGAAGTTCTCGCTGGGCACGCGTTATTCGCCCTTCTCCTTGTGGCACTTGGGGACGCTGCCCGCCTCGATGAGCTCTCACCCGCTGAGCTTGAGGGCCGAACGGCCCGTGCATTAACCACAGGCAGCCCCGACAGTACGCAGGTTCTCGATGTGCTCATCCGGGCCGACGACTTGACGGCCTACATGATCGGGCGGGTCCACGATGCCTACCAAGATGTTGGCGCAAAGCGAGTGCGGGTCGACATTCCGTCTCTGCGGGAGTTGGCCACCACACCCCCGGAATGGGTCCCTCGTTACACGGATCTGGTGCAGAAACTCCGGGCCAATCCATCCGTGGCTCGCGAAATCCTTCAGACCTCTGAGTTAGCGTGCTTCGAAGCTATTCTGGGTGGTGACGCCCATCTAGTTGCAGCGTTCGATCACTTGTTCACCGCAGAACACCGCTACCTCCTGCACGTCGCCCTGCGATGTTTATCCGAGATCGCCGGGCAGACAATCGTTGACCCACTGGTCCCCATCCTTGACCTAGATTTCACTCGCGGACAGGTACGCGCCGACCGCACGTCTTCTCCAAGTTCGACCCCAGGCGATGGATCGGCGCAGAGGGCAAAATCAGCGGCCGACCCTGCCCAGCCCTAGACATCCGCCAGAAGCCGGTGATTGCCTGGCTCTGTTCGTGAG
>JBATUU010000104.1:0-4699 GCA_049671385.1 Ornithinimicrobium sp.
GCAAGCTGCTCGATGTCGACCCGCTGGTCGCAGAGCACGACCCGCTTGGACGGCAAGCTGGCCGTTCCGCTGCGACCGCGGCTCGGCACAGCGCCACGCGCGGCGGCTCGTGCGATCAAAGGGCCGACGGCCGGCGCAGCCGTGAGGACGTCCACGTCGACATCGACGTTCGTGCCGTTGGGGTCCGAGGACCTGCGCGCCATGTGCGCTTGAGGCGGACTGTTCATCGCTTTACTTGCCGATCTGAGATTGGCCGCACACTCGCAGCACCCGGCCGGTGATGGCCGAGCTAGCGGGCTCCGCGAAGTAGGCGATGGCTTCGGCCACATCAACGGGCTTGCCGCCTTGCTGCACAGAGTTGAAGCGCCGCGCAAACTCTCGCGTCGCCACGGGGATCTTGCCGGTCATCTCGGTCTCGATGAAGCCGGGCGCGACCGCGTTCACGGTGATTCGCCGGTCCTGCAGGTGCGGCGCCAGGGCTCGGACGGCGCCGATCACTCCAGCCTTGCTGGCCGCATAGTTGCTCTGCCCTCGGTTGCCGGCGATCCCGCTGGTCGAGGCCACCGAGACGATCCGCCCCCCGTCGGCCAACCCACCCGGCACCCAGGGATCGAGCAGCCCCTCGTTGATGCGCAGCGCGGCGCGCAAGTTGATGTCGAGCACGCTGCCCCAGCGTTGCGCGTCAGTGTTGGCCAACAACTTGTCCCGCGTGATCCCAGCGTTGTGCACGATGGCATGGATCCGGCCGTTGGGCCCATATCGGCTGGCAACGTGGTCGGCAATCCGCCGTCCGGCATCCGGAGAGGTGATGTCCAGTTGCAGCGCAGTGCCGCCGAGCCGGTTGGCGACGCCGGCCAGGGCGTCACCGGCGGCCGGTATATCGATTGCGACAATCATGGCGCCGCGCTGGGCAAATACCTCGGCGATGCCGGCCCCGATTCCGCGCGCAGCACCGGTCACCACGACCACCTTGTCGGTGAACGGTTGGTCACTGGTGGGGTCGGCATACCGATCGTTGCCCACCCGCAGGGGCTGACCGCTGACATATGCCGAACGCCCCTGCAGCAGGAACAACAGCGTGGACGCGGTGCCAGCCGCTGAGGAATCAGCCACCTGCACGAGGTTCGCGGTGCCCCCGGCGCGCATCTCCTTGCCCACGCTGCGGACGATGCCCTCCAGCGCCTGGCACACCGCGGAGGCTTGGACACCGCTCACTTTATGTGGCGCCACCCCGATCACAATGGCCCGGCCACTGGGCTCCATCGCCTTGAGGGCGGGCCGCAGCAGCGCGCGCACCTGCTCCAGGTCGTCGATAGTGCGAGCCATCGTGGCATCGAGGACGATCGCGCCGATCCGTTCGTCATACCTCGGAGGCTGCGTCGAATCTAGGCCTGCCGCGTCATCGGCTGCCGGTAGCCCCGCGTCGGCCAGGGCTGGTTGCGCCTCGATAGCGAGGAGGTCCAGCGTGCGGGCGGCGATGTCACCACCTCCGACCGTGCCGAGGACAACCGGTCCGTGCGGCATGGACGGTCCACGCCGCAAGTCTGCAGGTTGCGGCATACCCAGCTGGCGGGTGACCGCTTTGCCGATGGGGTTGCGGGTCACGGTTGTGTAGAAATCTGCCATCACACTGCCTCCAGGATTGCCACGACTCCCTGCCCGCCCGCAGCACAGACCGACACGAGTCCGCGTGACCCGCTGCCGCGCTCGGCCAGGCTCTTGGCAAGCGTAGCCACGATTCGTCCGCCGGTGGCCGCAAAGGGGTGTCCGGCCGCCAATGACGAGCCGTGGATGTTGAGCTTGCTGCGGTCGATGCCGCCCATCGCCTCGGCGCGGCCCAGGCGCTGGCTGCAGAAATCCTCGCTCTCCCAGGCCGCCAGGGTGGCCAGCACGGTGGATGCGAAAGCCTCGTGTATCTCGTACTCGTCGAAGTCTTGGAGCGCGGCGCCTTGGCGTTCCAGCAGCCGGGATGCGGCGTATGCGGGTGCCAGCAGCAGGCCTTCTTCGCCGCTGACGTAGTCCACCGCAGCGACCTCGGCATCGACGATCCGGGCCAGGGCGGGCAGATTGCGCTCCGCAGCCCATGACTGGTCCGCGATCAACACCAGGGCCGCGCCATCGGACAGCGGCGTGGAGTTGCCAGCCGTCATGGTCGCGCCTTCACCTTTGCCGAACACGGGCTTCAGCCCGGCCAACTTCTCGACGGAAGTGTCCGGGCGCAGCCCTTCGTCACGGGTCAGCCGGAGAAATGGCGTGGCCAGGTCATCGAAGAATCCGGCGTCCCACGCCGCCGCGAGGTGTTGGTGGCTGGCCGCTGCCAGCTCATCTTGTGCCTCTCGCGAAATGTCCCATTCCCTGGCGGTGATCGCCTGGTGCTCACCCATCGACAACCCGGTCCGGGCCTCGGAGTTGCGGGGGGTTTGGGGGGTGAGGTCGCGTGGCCGAATGGAGGCCAGCGCTGCGAGGCGTTGTGGCGCGGTCTTGGCACGCGAGGCCTTGAGCAGCGCGGAACGCAGTCCGTCGCTGACCGCGATCGGAGCATCACTGGCGCTGTCCACACCGCCGGCAACACCTGAGCTGATCTGGCCCAGC
Source organism: Ornithinimicrobium sp. (assembly GCA_049671385.1). Classification (GTDB taxonomy): domain Bacteria; phylum Actinomycetota; class Actinomycetes; order Actinomycetales; family Dermatophilaceae; genus Ornithinicoccus. Next base: position 2,593 of record JBATUU010000104.1, read on the forward strand.
GCCACCTTGTTGGCCACCTGGATCACCGTCTCCAGCCCGGTGCCGCAGGCTTGCTGCAGGTCATAGGCCGGGGTGCTCGGTGACAGCGCCGACCCCAGCACGGACTCTCGAGTCAGATTGAAGTCCTTGGCGTGCTTGAGCACCGCGCCGGCGGCGACTTCACCCAAACGTTCTCCAGCCAGCCCATACCGGGCCACCAAGCCGTCCAGGCACGCGGTGAGCATGTCTTGGTTGGAGGCCGCAGCGTACCCGCCCCCGGCTTTTCCAAACGGAATCCGGTTGCCACCGATGATCACCGGCATACGTTCGTGGGTGGGTGCGGACATCGGCAACTCCTACGCGAGGTGGAACAGGGGGACGTGACTTGGGGCGGTTAGTATCCGGTACCGACCGTAGCAGGTACGCAGAGTATCAGGTACTCTCAACACAATGACCACATCAACTCAGCAGCGCGAGACGCCGCGCGACGGACGCGACGCTCGCTGGGAGGCCCACCGTGCCACGCGCCGACGCGAGTTGGTCGAGCACGCCCTGAGGGCTATACGAGTGCACGGCCCAGGTGTGGGTATGGACGAGATCGCGGCTCAAGCCGGCACGAGCAAACCGGTCTTGTACCGGCATTTCGGGGATCGCAACGGCGTCTACCTCGGGGTGGTCGAGGCCGTGGATGCTCGCGTGTTGACCGATCTATCGGCTGTCGCCGACAAGTCCGGGTATGCCCCGGATGGCACGCCGGCCGATGTCACCGGATTGATCCGAGCGATGGTCAGCGCCTATTTGGAGCTCGTGCAGCGTGATCCACACATCTATCGCTTCGTCGTTTCCCGCCCCTTATTGAACGCCGCGGCTGACACGAACGCGGCCGAGCCTGGTCATGCGTCCGACCCGGTGCTGACGTTGACCGGCCGGATCGGGGATCGCCTGGCCCAAATTCTGACCGCACATCTGCTGCGGTGCGGCCGTGACCCCGCCCCTGCGGTGACCTGGGGGCACGGCATCGTCGGCTTCGTGCGCGCGGCCGCCGACCAATGGGTGACCCACTGTCCACCCGGCGCCACCGCCGAGACAGTCACCTCCGAAGTCATCGAAATGCTGCGCCCAGCGCTGCAACCGACCACCCCACGAGCGCGCCCTGAGAACGCAGCCGTGAACACGCCCAAGGAGAACGCATGACCACCACTCACGACTCACGCTCCCCACGATCTGCTCGCGATCTCGACCTGAGCGTGGACATCTCAGACGGCCCGGCCGACCGGATCAGCCCCCTGGGCCAGGCCCTGCGAGATGCCACCGGTGGACGGTATGCGCATGTGCGCGAGCTGGCACGTCAGACCATCCCGTCGGAGTTGATGCAGCGCGACGCCGGGATGACAATGCCCGAGGCGCGCGAGTGGACCCGGGCCACCCTGGTCACCTTGACTGCCCGCGGATTCACCACCAGCGGATATCCCGAGCAGTACGGCGGCCTTGACGACCTCGGCCGCTCGGCGATCGACTTCGAGTTGTGCGCACACGGTGACCTGTCGGTGACGATCAAGTCCGGCGTGCAGTTCGGACTGTTCGGCGGGGCGGTGAACAGCCTGGGCACCGAGTGGCACCATGACACCTACCTGCGCGACATCATCACGATGGACCTGCCAGGGTGCTATGCGATGACCGAGATCGGCCATGGCAGCGACGTGTCATCGCTGGAGACAACCCTGACCTATGACCGGGAGTCCGACGAGATCGTGGTGCACTCCCCCACCGCATCTTCGATGAAGGCTTACATCGGCGGCGCGGCGGTGGATGCCCGGATGGCAGTGGTGTACGGCCAGCTCATCGTCGGGGGGGAGAGCCACGGCGTGCACGCCACCATGGTGCCGATCCGCGACGACGCCGGTGAGTCGTTGCCCGGCGTGGCACTCGGCGATCACGGGGCCAAAGGCGGACTGGCCGGGGTGGACAACGGAACGCTGATGTTCGATCAGGTGCGGGTGCCGCGCCGCATGCTGCTGGACCGCTACGGCGGTGTCAACGCCGATGGCGACTATGTCAGCGATATCGAGAACCCCAATCGCAGGTTCTTCACCATGCTGGGCACGCTCGTCCGCGGTCGCGTGTGCAT
>JBATUU010000105.1:0-2743 GCA_049671385.1 Ornithinimicrobium sp.
GGGCATGCGGGATACTGAAGACCTATCCTCTCATCCGTGGTGTCAGCCTGACCGCCCCCAGCCACCATGCCGTTCAGTCACAGCGCCATATGGCCCTTTGGTGTCGCGCCACCCGATCAGGAGCACCTATGCCCGCCCCCTCCTCACCTCGATCCACCAGAGCGTGGTGGTTGATCGGGTCGGTTGGTGTTCTGATGATGACGGCACTTGCCGTCTGGTTTGGGGTGGCATCGGTGACGGGTAAGCCGAACTGGGTGAACACCGGCTTCGATGTGGCCGCCCAGGATGAGGTGGCCGTCCGCTTCGATCTTCGCCGAGACCCCAGCAGAGTTGTCGAGTGCGCCGTCGAGGCTCAAGATGCCTCCCGCTTCGTCGTCGGACGGACCACGACGAGGGTCGAGGCAACGCAGCAGTCGCCGTCGCGGCACGTCGCTACCGTGCAGACGACGGCGCGAGCAGTCACGGGTTATGTCGAGGATTGCCGATACATTTCGGAGTAGAGCAAGATGTCTTCTCTTGAGGCAGTCGCCATCGTCTCGTGTCGGGCTTTACGCAGGCGTTCGCTGTATGCCGCCTTACTTGGTAAACTGTAGACCTTCTGTCCGGGCAAGCCCACATGACATGTATCCACAGTGTCATCGGGCCCCGGACTTTGCATTTCTGCGACTGAGGAGTATTTGCCGTGACCGAGACAACGAAGCACACGTCGAGTTTCTTGACCCAAGAGGCCTTCGACCGGCTCAATGACGAGCTGAAGCACTTGTCTGGCCCAGGACGCTCCGAGATCGCCAAGCGTATTGAGGCGGCCCGAGAAGAGGGCGACCTGAAGGAGAACGGCGGCTACCACGCTGCTAAAGAGGAGCAGGGCAAAATGGAGGCCCGGATCCGCCAGTTGGAGCACCTGCTCGACAACGCGAGCGTGGGGCAGACACCAACGGGTGAAGGGCCGATCCAACCCGGCACGGTGGTCACCGTCGAAATGTTCGGGGACACCGAGAAGTTCCTGATCGGCAGCCGGGAAATCACACATGGCGGCGACAACGTCGACGTGTACAGCGAGCTCTCCCCGTTGGGCGCGGCCATTCTCGGTCACGAGGCTGGCGACACCGTCACGTATGACGCCCCCAATGGCTCGTCCATCGAGGTCAAGATCATTTCGGCCGAGGCATACCGCCCGTAGGTTTGGACGCAACCTATGTTTCGGTGTGCCCCAGCAGCGTCCGGGCCACGTCGGTTGCAAGGTGTGGCCAATCATGGGCGAGCAAGCCGATGGCGCCCAGCAGGTATCCGGTGTCCACGATCACGCTGGCGCGATCTGGAGGTCGCCACCCTCCCCCCACATCGCCGATGACGGCGTGGAGCACAGCCTGTGCGTCGGCTACAGGCGCGTGCCTGAGCACTCCCCCCGAGCCGATCACGACACCCACCTCGGTCAACGGCCGCGCAGTCGCTCCCGGCGTTGCCGGACGGCCGTGGCGCCGGGCGGCCAGCACTGCGGCAAGCCTCGCTAGCTCGGCATCCAAGCGCGCCTCGGCCTCAGTGCTGGGCACCAGGTCTGGGTCCTTGTGCACCCGCTCGATCCAACGGTCGAGTCCGCCTCGTCGGGCGGGCGCCAGACCCTCGCTGCGAGCGGCCTCGAGAATGCCCGGTGCACTGTGCCGCATACCGAGGTCAGCTTCGACGCTGCGTGCCAGCGGCAGCCGCCCGACGACCTCCTTGGCGAGCATGGCGTCCTCGCCCTGAGGTATGACCGCGGAGTACACGTCGGTGGTGGCTCCGCCGATGTCCAGCACCAGCACATCCTGATCGGCAACGTCACGGATCACGGCAACTCCGTCAAGCACAGCATCGGGGGTCGGGGCGCGGACGCTGGCGGCGAACTCCGGTCGCAGCGACAGCGACGAGCCACCGATCACGTGGCGCAAGAAGGCCTCTCGGATGGCGGCTCGCGCCGACTCCGGCGCGAGCTGCCCGATGCGCGGCAACACATTCTCAGCGCTCATCGCAGTCCCGCCGAAAGCGGTGATGATGTCGCGCGCCTGCTCGTTGGCGCTGTTGTTACCCGCCACCACCATCGTGGTGTGCAGTTGCGCCGCCCCCAAGGTTTCAGCGTTGCGCAGCAACGTGCCGGAGTTGCCGCCGTTGGTGCCCCCCACGAGCAGGACAAGGTCGGGGTGTGCGGCTCGCAACTGCTCTATGTCGTCCGCCGACAGGTCCCGGTCGGATACGTACACGATCCTGGCTCCGGCAGACAGGGCGACCCATCGACCAGCCTCCGCGCTGACGACTCGTTCGAAACCGACGACGGCCAGCCGCAGCCCTCCGCCAGCGCTGGAGCATAGCCACACCCGGTCACGATCGTGAGCCGCTGGGGTGTCCGGCTCACCGCTGGCGAGCTCTTCGCGGACCTGGCACACGCCGTCCCACACGTCGGTACTGATCGTGGTCGGCACTTGGGCCCGAGCACTGACCTCACCGGCGACGCTGTCGATCAATGAACCCTTGGTGTAGGTGGAGCCCACGTCGACGCACAGCAGTTTCAGCTGAAGATCCTCCAGAACGTGACGCCGAGCAGCGTCAAGGTCCCGCCGAGCATGATCAACAAACCGGTCAAGACCTTGCGCGTGACCACCTGCATTTCGGCGTGATACCGCTCGCGATCGAAGCCTTCGACGCTGCCGGTGTCCGTGGTGCCAGGCGCGCCCGCAAAGCCGCCGCGCATCGAAGCCTCACCCTTCAAAGC
>JBATUU010000106.1:0-5075 GCA_049671385.1 Ornithinimicrobium sp.
GATCAGGCGCGACCCTCGACTCCTCATGCGATCAGATGCGCCGCCAGTGGCAACAAATCAGGATCGCCAGTTGGCCAGTCGCGGGGCTGCGAGCCACGTGCTTTGAGGAGGTCGGCACGTTGCGCGCTCCATACTGACCGCCCCGGACCGCTGGGCGGTCCGCCGACGGCATCGCCGTTTCCGTCATACAACACCACCATCTCTTCAGCCATACGCAGGAGCCTAATGTGCAGCGGTATGGGTCTGCGCAGGCGCCTGAACAGACCTAGGCGCGCGCCTTGGCCGGACTCGTGCCTCGCTGCCCATCATCGTTCCGTAGGCTTCGGGGGTGTCGATGATTGCTGCCGTCAGCGGTGTGGTGCCACAGCACCGCTACTCACAAGCCGAGCTCACCGCTTCGCTCGCAGAGCTTGCTGGCCTGCCCGCATCGAAGCTCGACACCTTGCGGCGGATTCACGCCAACGCCGGAGTAGCACAACGTCACCTGGCGTTGCCGATCGAAGACTATGCCGACGCGACCAGCAGTTTCACAAGCGCGAACGATGCGTTCATCGCTGCGGGGACTGATCTGGCGCAGGAAGCTGTCAGCACAGCCCTCCGTGCCGCTGGGATCGAGCCAGCCGACGTGGATCTCATCGTCTCAACCACGGTTACCGGCGTTGCCGTGCCGTCGCTGGACGCGCGCCTGATTGCTCGAATGCCCTTTCGCCGCGACGTCAAGCGCATACCGATCATCGGTCTCGGCTGCGTCGGCGGCGCCGCAGGGATCGCCCGCGTGCACGACTATCTCCTGGGTCACCCTCGCGACATCGCAGTGCTCGTCTCCGTAGAGATCTGCTCGTTGACCTTGCAACGCGACGATGTCTCGATGGCCAACCTCGTGGCCAGTGGCTTGTTCGGTGATGGTGCTGCAGCGGTGGTGATGCACGGTGCTGAAGCCGCAATACAGCAGCACCCGACACAGACAACGCCTACCGTTGTTGCCAGCCGCAGCAGGATGTACGCCGACACCGAGCGAGCGATGGGTTGGGACATAGGGTCGACGGGACTGCGCATCGTCCTCGGGGCCGAGGTGCCGGACTTGGTCCGGCGTAATGTGCGATCCGATGTCGATGAGTTCTTGGGGCTGCACCATCTGACGCGGGCTGACATCGGCTGGTGGGTCGCCCACCCCGGGGGCCCCAAGGTGCTGGATGCCCTGGCCGAAGCGCTGCAAGTCCCCCCGTCCGCGTTGGGCGTCACCTGGCGGTCTCTGTCGCAGATCGGCAATCTGTCATCGTCCTCGGTGTTGCATGTCCTGGCCGACACGCTGAGCGATGATCCACCCGCCCCCGGCAGCTGGGGTGTCTTGATGGCGATGGGACCAGGCTTCTGCCTCGAGACTGTCCTGCTTCGAGCCGGCGACGGAGTCATCCGACGTGAGTCTGAGCCCGAACGCACGCACGAACTCATGCACGCGGAGGTGAGCGTATAGATGGGTTCGGTGAGTTGGTACGTCGTCCTGATCGCCCTGGTCGTCCTCGAGCGCCTGGCCGAGCTCGTGTTGTCCAAGAAACACGCCTCCTGGGCGTTTGATCACGGCGGTGTCGAGTACGGGCGCGGACACTATCCGCCCATGGTCGTACTGCATACCGGACTGTTGGTCGGGTGTCTGCTGGAAGTCTTCAGTGCAGACCGCCAGTTCAACCCAGCGCTCGGCTGGTCAATGGTCGTTGTCGTGCTCGCGGCTCAGGGGCTGCGGTGGTGGTGCATCCTCACGTTGGGCCGGCAATGGAACACCCGTGTGATCGTCACTCCAGGCATACCCCTGGTGCATCGCGGCCCCTACCGCTGGATCCCGCACCCCAACTATGTGGCGGTGATCGCCGAAGGCATTGCGCTGCCTCTCGTGCACTCGGCGTGGATCACTGCGGCCGTCTTCACCGTACTCAACGCATGGTTGCTCGTCGTGCGCATTCGCACCGAGAACGCCGCTCTCGATACGGTCCGATGAGGCTGCGATGACCGGACTCGCTCGCCAGGCTGGCAATGACGCACACCACGACGAGAGGGTGCGCGACCTGGTCGTTGTCGGGGGTGGGCCGGTAGGCCTCGCGACGGCGATACACGCCCGGATGGCCGGTCTGCGGGTGGTTGTACTGGAGCCACGTGCGGGGACGATCGACAAGGCGTGCGGCGAGGGCTTGATGCCCGGGGCGCTCGCATCCCTGGCACGGGTGGGGGTTGACCCGGCAGGCATGCCAATGCGGGGTATCACGTACACCGACGGCACGAGGTCTGCAAGCACTGACTTCGCGGTCGGACCAGGTCGCGGTGTCCGCCGCACCGAGCTTCACCGGAGCTTGCGTGAGCGTGCCGACGAGACCGGCGTCCAGGTGATGTCGTCGCGGATGGCATCGCTCCATCAGGACTCTGCCGGCGTCGATATCATGCTTCGAGGAACGACGAAGCATGTCGTTCGCTCTCGATACGTTGTCGGCGCCGATGGATTGCACTCACGCGCGCGACGCGAAGTCGGCGCCGGACGGCCATCCACACATCGCCGCCGATACGGCTTCCGCCAGCACTATGCGATGGCGCCGTGGACAGACCACGTCGAGGTGCACTGGGGCCGCGATGCCGAGGTCTACGTCACGCCCATCAGCCCCGACTCGCTCGGTGTCGCGGTGCTGACCTCGCGCACCGGCTCGTTCGAGGAGCACATCGCGCAGTTTCCTGCCGTGGCGAGACGGGTTGATGCAGCATCACCCATCTCCTCGGTGCGCGCAGCCGGACCGTTACGTCAGCAGGTCCGCCACCGCCGACACGGCCGAGTCCTCTTGGTCGGGGACGCTGGCGGGTATGTCGATGCGCTGACCGGGGAAGGGTTGTCGGTTGGTCTGGCTCAGGCAGAGGTCGCCGTCCAGGCGATCCGTGCGGACGCGCCCGGGCAGTATGAGGCAATGGCGCGCAGCGTGAGTTGGCGCAGCACCCTGCTGACGACGGCTTTGGTCGAGGCCACCCGGGTGCCCATGGTGCGTCGGGCCATCGTGCCCGCAGCGCAGCGGGCACCGTGGCTGTTCAGCCGAGCCGTCAACGAACTGGCAGCGACCGCACCCCCCTGAGAGGCGGCAGTAGCGGTCCATACAACGAGCGCGCACGGGGACCTCTCGGGTTGTCGCCGGCTGACCGTCAGGCCAGGAAGCCTCGAAGGAGGGCGGCCGTACCATCGATGTGGTCCTCCATCTGGACCCGCGCACCTTCTGGATCACCCGCCAAAATAGCGTTGACCAGGGCTTGATGCTGCTCTGCCGAGTGCTCGATGTTCGCCGGAAGCAGTGGGATGCAGTCGAGCAGCGCGTTCACTCCCGAGCGGGTCTCGGCAACGACCGCGCGTAACCGCGGACTACCAGAGAGTTCGGCGATGAGTAGGTGCAGCCGGGAGTCCAGCGGACGGTATCTGGCAGGCTCAGCAGCGAGGCAATCTTCGTGTGCTGCGAGCAGCTGAGCGCGCTGCACGTCGCTCAGGACCTGCTCTGCGGCCAGCGCAGCCGCTCCTGGCTCCACGACGCGCCGGACTGTCAGGAGGTCAAAAACCTCACGTTGGTCGAGTTCGCTGATCGAGCCTCGATCGAGGGGTGGCAGCGACTCACACACGTACGCTCCGCCATACCGACCTCGTCGGATGGTGATGTATCGGCTGCGTGCCAATTGCGCCAACACTTCGCGCAGCGTGGTTCGCGACACCCGTAGCGCCTCTGCGAGATCGCGCTCGGGTAACAGTTTTGACCCTGCTGGAAACTCACCCAGTCGGATGGCTTGCAGCAACGCCCCCATCGTCTCCTCGAAGACATTGCCCGAGCGCACTGGGGTGAGGGTGGGCACCTGGGCACCATCACTCTGCGCGGACATTTGCCCACCGTACGCCCCACCGGTTGACGGCAAGAGTGACCAGGGCCACACTGCCACTGAACGCTAATGGTCTACATCTGATCCAATGAACGGCGGAGTTCATGAGCAAGGAAAATCAGAGCAGTACGTCCGGCAACGACTACATGGAGAACCGGCAACTCAAGGCCGGTGCCGCTGGCTGGGTGCTCCTTGCCGGTCTCGGCGTCAGCTATGTCATCTCTGGCGACTTTGCCGGCTGGAATGTTGGGATCTCCGAAGGCGGCTGGGGTGGTCTGCTGATCGCGACCATCTTGATGGGGCTGATGTACACGTGCATGGTCTTCGGCCTCGCAGAAATGGCCTCTACCCTGCCCACCTCCGGGGCTGGCTACGGCTTTGCTCGACGCGCACTCGGCCCGCTCGGTGGCTATGCCACGGGTATCGCGGTGCTGATCGAGTATGCGGTGGCGCCCGCCGCGATCGCGGTGTTCATCGGTGGCTACATCGAGGCTCTGGGACTCTTCGGTATCACCAACGGGTGGTGGATCTACCTGGTGATGTACGCCATCTTCGTCGGCGTGCATCTGTATGGCGTCGGTGAGGCACTGAAGGTCATGTTCGCCATCACCGCGGTAGCCATGATTGCCCTAATCGCCACTGTGGTCGGTCTCGTTCCCCAATTCGATGCTGCGAACCTGACCAACATCGACCCTGACGGCTCAGCGATGTCGAGTGCTCTGCTGCCGTTTGGCATCACCGGCGTACTCGCGGCGTTCGTCTACGGCATCTGGTTCTTCCTCGCGGTCGAAGGAGTACCGCTTGCTGCCGAAGAGACCAGCGATCCGAAGAAGGACATGCCCAAGGGCATCATCGTGGCGATGATGATCCTGCTGGTCACGGCAGCCTTGATGTTGATATTGGTCCCCGGGGCCGGTGGCGCCGAGGCGATCGGCGAGTCAGACAATCCGCTGCCCGAGGCAATCCGTACGGCATATGGCGACAACTCGGCGCTGGCCAGTTTTGTCAACTACGCCGGACTCGCGGGTCTGATCGCAAGCTTCTTCTCCATCATCTACGGCTACTCACGGCAATTGTTCGCTCTATCGCGCGCCGGGTACCTACCCCGCGTTCTGTCGAAGACTGGCAGCCGCAAGACCCCCTATGTTGCGCTCATCGTGCCCGGCACCATCGGTTTCCTCTTGGCC
>JBATUU010000107.1:0-11842 GCA_049671385.1 Ornithinimicrobium sp.
AGATCTCCAGCGAACCGTAAGAACGCGACAACCCCTCGGCGGTGAGCGGCGTCTTGCCACACGCCGCCGGGGTCGGGAAACGCAACTTGGCGACCTTCTCGACCGACCGCTCCCCCTCCAGACCGGCCATCATCTTCTCGGCGCGCTTGATCATGGACTGTGCGGCGGTGGCCTTCGTGGCTTTGGCGCGCATTTTCTCCGCCTGGGCCATCAGGGTTTGCGCCTTCTTCTCGGTGTTCGAACGCTCCCGGTGGCGGCGGCGCTCATCGTTCTCACGCTGGGTGAGGTATCGGCGCCAGTTCATGTTGTAGATGTCCAGCTCGCCCCGGTTGGCGTCCAGGTAGAAGACGCGGTTCACGACAGTCTCGATGAGCTCGACGTCGTGCGAAATGATCAAGAGACCGCCCGGGTAGTTCTTCAGGTATTCGCGCAGCCAGAGCACGGAGTCAGCGTCGAGGTGGTTGGTCGGCTCGTCGAGCAACAAGGTCGTCGCGCCGGAGAACAGGATGCGCGCCAACTCGATCCGGCGACGTTGGCCACCGGACAAGGTGCCCAGCGGCTGGCCGAGCACCCGCTCCTCCAACCCGAGACTGTGAGCGATGGAGGCGGCTTCGGATTCGGCGGCATACCCTCCGCGGGAGGTGAACTCCCCCTCGAGCCGCCCATACCGGGCCATGGCCTTATCTCGGTGGTCCTCATCGGCACTGGCCATCGCTTCTTCGGCGACGCGCATATTGCGCAGCACAGAGTCCAAGCCCCGGGCGGATAGGATCCGGTCCCGGCCCAACTCGGTGAGGTCGCCGGTACGCGGGTCCTGCGGCAGATACCCGATGTCGCCGCTGCGCGTGACTGATCCACCGGCCGGCTCCGCGTGCCCCGCCAACACCTTGGTCAGCGTCGTCTTTCCGGCGCCATTGCGCCCGACCAACCCAACCCGGTCCCCTGGGGCTACACGAAAGGTGAGCTCGTCCAGCAAAAGGGTGGAGCCTGCCCGCAATTCGACGCCGGAGGCAACGATCACGGCATAACTCCTCATACAAAGTGGGGTGGTGGGTGGCCGATCAGGCCGTTGACGATTCTACGCCGGGATATCGTGACGACGTCCCAACCCGTGACCCCACGACGATGCACCTGCAATCGGAGCACCCATGACCTTCCGCGAGAACGCAAGCATCAAGACCAACCAGGTCCGCCGTGGTGGTGGCGGTCGCCGACGTCCCGGCGGGGGAAGCATGGCGGCCGGTGGTGGGATCGGTGGAATCCTCTTGCTGATCTTGTACATGGTCTTTGGCGGTGGTGGCGGGCTTGGGGGCACCTCCGGTGGCGGGTTGGCACAGGGCAACGGTTGGGACTACACCTCCCCCAACGTGAGTCAGACGCAGGGGCAGAGTGGGGAGTTCACCGAGCAGTTCCCTGAATGCGAGACCGGCGAGGACGCCAACGAGCGGGTGGATTGCCGGATGATCGGCACCGTGATCAGCGTCCAGGACTACTGGAGCAAGACGTATCGCAACTATGAGGAAGCTCAGACCGTGTTGTTCTCGGGATCGGTCACCACCGGGTGTGGGGCCGCCGACAGCAGCATCGGGCCGTTCTATTGCCCAGTCGACTCCACCATCTACCTCGACACGAGCTTCTTCAACCAGCTCGATGCGATGGGTGGTGACGGCGGCTCGCTGTCGCAGATGTATGTGGTGGCACACGAGTACGGGCACCACATCCAAAACCTGACGGGGGCGCTCGCTCGCTCGCAGCAGGATCGTCAAGGGCCTGAGAGCGGCGCGGTCAGGGTGGAACTGCAGGCCGACTGTTTCGCGGGTGCCTGGGTGGCGAACGCCTCACAAACCGAAGACGAGGGCGGTCAGGCGTTGCTGGAGCCGATCACCGAGGAGCAGATCAACTCTGCGCTGTCAGCTGCTGAGGCGGTGGGAGATGACCGGATTCAGGCGCAGTCACAGGGGCGGATCAACCCCGATGTCTGGACCCACGGGTCTGCTGAGCAACGCCAGAAGTGGTTCCTGACCGGGTACGAGTCCGGGGACCCGAACACGTGCGACACCTTCAACACCAATGACCTCTAGATCCCAGCTGAGCGCGAAGCTACGGACCCCAACCCACAGTTGAGCGCGAATTCGTCGCCACGGTCGCCTGCTTGCGCGCGAACGTGCGCTAGCCGACCCAGCGCGGCGCAAGGCTATGAATGCGATCGGCCAGCTCGGCGTGAGCGGTGTCGAACGCTGCTGAGCTACCGTCCGGAACCGGGTCAGGAATCGACCAGTGCGCGTGCGTTCGACCGGCTAGCTCTTCGTGGGCCCGGTCGCACACGGTCACGACGAAGTCGTCCTCCTGCATCGCGTCGGCCAGCCGCACCGGCGCAATCTCCGGCATCGCCAGGCCGTGTCGCTGAGCGGCGAGCATGGCATCAGGATTGATCGCTGGACCGGGGTGGGTGCCGGCCGAGCTGGCCCTGATCGGGCTCGCTTGTCGCCACATCGCGGCCGCCAGGTGCGAGCGAGCGGTATTCGCAGTGCAGACGAAGATCACTCGACCCGGCGCAGGCTCCCGACCTGCAACCGCCTCGACGTCCATCCAGGTTTCGCGCTGCCTCAACGACAGATAGTTACGTCGCCGATCCCCCTCGGACTGCCGCCGGTCTATCAGCTCTGCCGCGTCCAGCACCGACAGGTGGTGGGCCAGCAGGTTGGACGGTATGTCGAGCGCCCCGCTCAGCTCGGAGGCCGAGGCATCGCTCGTCGACAGCTGGTCGACGATCCGCAGCCGAGTTACGTCAGCCAGGGCTGCATGCGTCCTGGCGCGGCGAACCAGGCCAGTTTGCTCAATATTCATTGACTCAATATTGACTGAGCGAACACATCCACGTCAAGATGTCTGCGTGCCTGACTCCCCCGCCGCTCCGCCCTTGCTCCGTCGCCTCCTCGCCGAGTTCCTGGGGGCGGGTCTGCTGGTCGCTGTCGTCGTCGGATCGGGCATCGCCGCCGCCGCGCTGTCACCGGACGACATCGGTCTACAGCTGCTGCAGAACAGCACCGCCACCGTTCTCGGGCTAGCCGTGCTAATCCTGATGTTCGGCCCGGTCTCCGGAGCGCATTTCAACCCGGTCGTCTCCATCGCCGACTGGTTTCTAAACCGTCGCACGGTGGCCGGGCTCAGTCTGCCCGAAGTGGGTTACTACAGCGCCGCACAGATCGTGGGCGGCGTAGCCGGCGCCATCCTGGCCAACCTCATGTTCGAGGTTCCGACGGCTATCGCCACCACAGACCGCGCGAGCGCGGGTCACCTGCTGGGCGAGGTCGTCGCCACCACCTTCCTGGTGGTCCTGATCTTCGCCTTGGTGCGGAGCAACCGTGGCGCTCTGGCCGGCCCGGCGGTCGGGGCCTACATCGGCTCGGCCTACTGGTTCACCAGCTCCACCTCCTTCGCCAATCCCGCCGTCACCGTGGGACGCGTGTTCTCCGACACCTTCGCCGGCATCGCTCCGGGCTCGGCTCCGGTTTTTATCCTTGCCCAGCTGGTCGGGCTGTGCCTCGGCGTCGCGGTGACGTTGGCCCTGTTCCCCGACACGCCACGACGCGCCGAAGAGGCGCTGGTCCCGCATACCGAGGTCGGCGCCGCCGCCGCCGATCAACACGGCACCCACCCACCGTCGAACCGAAGCGAGACACCGTCATGAGCATCCCAGCACGCCCGACCAAGGACGCCTACGAAGCACTCGTCGAGGATCTCTCCTACTCCTACGAGGGCGTGTTCTCCACCGAGAGCGTGGCCACGGCAGTGCGCGAGGCCCGCGAGCTGCTGGAGCCTCGATCGACGATCAAGACGTTCCTCCCCGTGCTGGTTGCGCGCCAGGCCAGGGAACAGCTCATGGCTGCGGCCCAGGCCGAGGGCCGGATCGCCAAGACGGTCCCCGAGCTCTTGTTCGTCTGCGTGCACAACGCCGGCCGCTCGCAGATGGCCGCCGCGCTCGCCGAGCACCTGTCCGCCCGGCGGGTGCACGTGCGCTCCGCCGGGTCAGCACCGACTGGCGAGGTGAACCCCGTGGTGGTCGAGGCGCTTCGCGAGCGCGGGATCGCGCTAGCCACCCCATACCCCAAACCGCTCACCACCAGGGTGATGCGGGCCTCCGACGTCATCATCACCATGGGCTGCGGTGACAGTTGCCCGATCTTCCCCGGTAAGCGGTACGAGGACTGGGCCGTGGCCGACCCGGCCGGTCAGCCGCTCGAGGTTGTCCGGGATATCCGCGACGACGTCCAGGCGCGTGTGACCACGCTGCTGCGAGACATTTTGAGCTGAAAAGCCGCCATCGCCCGGTGCGGGCGCCCGACCACCACCCAGGAGCCGTCAATGGCCACGTCCACCCCTTCAGCAGAGACCACACAGCAGGCCGCCGTGCTGTACGTCTGCGTCCACAACGCCGGCCGCTCGCAGATGGCCGCGGGGTATACGCGGCACCTGTCAGCCGGGGCCGTTGCGGTGTACTCGGCCGGCTCGGCCCCGGCGGCGAGCGTCAACCCAGCCGCGGTGGAGGCGATGGCCGAGGACGGCATCGACATCAGCGCCGAACAGCCCACGATCCTGACCGAAGACACGGTCAAGGTCAGCGACGTTGTCATCACCATGGGGTGCGGCGATGCGTGCCCCATCTTTCCCGGCAAGAGGTATGAGGACTGGCCTCTGCAGGACCCCGCCGGTCGCGGCGTGGACGCGGTGCGTCCGATCCGCGACGAGATCAAGGCCCGTGTGCTCGCGCTGTTGGCCGATCTCGATGTCGAACCGGTGGCGAGCTGACCGCGACGGCAGGACACCCGTGGGCGCGTCTGCGCCGCCCCGGCACCTCGGACGAGGGCGAGTCCTAGCCGCGAACTGACGCTTCGACGTCCCAGGTGATGCCGAGCAGGTCTTCACTGAGTGTCCAGAGACGCTTCGCATCGGCTTCATTGCGTGCCGCTTCGGAGATGTGGGACTCGCCCACCGGGCCCCGTGTGTCACCGTACTTCGTGGGGCCGTAGTAAGCCCCGTTCACGGCTTCCTTTCCTGCCGCTGCGAGCACCTCCGGCCGGGCGCCATCGGTGGCCGACTGTGCCATCAGCGCGTTGCTCACGCGATACACAGACTTCAACGCCCCCGTTGGTCCAGTGCTCTGCAGGTTGGTCGCCGAATAGCCCGGGTGCGCGGTAACCGACATCACATCGGATCCAGCCGCTTCTAAACGGCGCGCCAACTCCAAGCCATACATCAGATTGGCGAGTTTGCTTTGGCTGTAGGCCTTGGTGGGTGAGTACTTCTCGGAGAACATCGGATCGTCGAAGTTGATGCCTGGGGCTGAACGGTGCGCAATCGAGCTCACGGGCACGATCCGCCCGGCGCGCGTCTCCACGAGGTCGAAAATCAGATAGTTGAGCAGGAAGTGACCCAGGTGATTCGTGCCGAACTGCAACTCGAAGCCATCAGCAGTCTCGCGCTGAGGTGTTTGCATCACGCCAGCGTTGTTGATGACTGCGTCCAAGCCGTCCGTTAACTCGCGAACCGCATCGTTGGCCTGGCGGATCGAGTCGGTGCTTGCCAGGTCCAGCTCGACGACTGCCACAGTGCCTGCACCGGGGATGGTGGTCAACCGTGCCGCTGCGTCGGCGCCCTTGGCCTCGGATCGGGAGCTGATGAAGACAGTGGCATTGGCATGGCGGAGGTGAGCGGCAGCCTCCAGTCCAAGGCCACCGTTGCCTCCGGTGATGAGGTAGCGCTTGCCGGTGAGGTCCGGGAGTTGGCGGGTCTTCCAATTGCTGACCTGCGCAGATGCGTTCGTCATGTGGTGTCCCTTACCTAGGTGTGCTGGGCGATGAGGATGTGAAACTCGCTCACATCGTAGGGGCGTTCGACACAGTCACCCGCACGGCTCTGGCCCGCCGAGCGACGTCGTTGAGGACCGTGAAACGCGGATCGGCAACGTCATAGAACTCTCGCGTCGGCATGCCGACCATGTGCTTGAGCCCATCGTGCTCGGTGGCACGGGAGATCAGCGCTTTGTCACCACCAACAACGAAGGCGTCGAATTTCTCCCCCGCGAAGATCTCGGCGGCCTTGGCGGTCGCTGCTTTGACCAGGTCGTCGGCTTGGTTGGCCCGGCGACGGGCAAAACGCTGCTGCGACTGACCGCCAGCAGCGGTGCGCCCCTGCACATATTTGGTGCCGCACTTATGCGCGACCAACGTCTGGCCGTGAGCCACTCCGACGGCGTATCCCCCACGCCGGATGAGGAGAACACCCAGACGCCACGGTGATTGACTCCAAACCGCCAGGTCAGGAGGTATGCCGTCGACCGACTTCCAGCTCGTCAACGCCGCCCAGGCACCATCCGCGGCTGCTACGACGTAGGTCGAAGCATCCTCGGTTGACCAGCGGATCTCACCGTGGCTGGCCTGAAAGCGATCTAGCCACCCCAGCAGGCGCTCGGGTGCAACGTCGACCTGCCGAGGTTCGAGCATCGAGCGCAGCCGAGACGTTGAAACTCTAAACGTTAAAGCCCAGAGCGCGGAGTTGGTCGCGGCCGTCAGGGGTGATCTTGTCGGGACCCCACGGCGGCATCCAAACCCAGTTGATCCGGAAGCTCGTGACCAAGCCCTCCAGCGCCTGACCGGTCTGCTCCTCGATGACGTCAGTCAGCGGACAGGCAGCGCTCGTCAGTGTCATGTCGACGACCGCGTGTGCTTGCGCATCAACGGTCACGCCGTAGATCAGACCGAGGTCGACGACGTTGATGCCCAACTCAGGGTCAACAACATCGCGCAGTGCCTCTTCGACATCGGCAACGTTGGGCGGTGTGATTGTTTCTGGCATCGGTCAACCTTTCGGTGGAGGGTTATAGGGTCTCACGTGCGGAGATGTCCACACCGGATTGAGCAAGTGCATCCAGGTATGCGGTCCATCCCAGCAGAGCGCACTTCACCCGCGCCGGATATTTCGCTACCCCGGCTAACGCCACCGCGTCCCCGATCTCTTCCGCATTGCCCGGGTCGGTCCCTCGAGAGGTGAGCATGGCGTGCACGGCTTGATATCGGGCCAGCGTCTGTTCAAGAGTTTCTCCGACGCACTCTTCGGCCAAGATCGAGGTTGAGGCGACCGAGATGCTGCACCCCAAGGCGTCATACGAGAGGTCCGACAACACCGGCGCCCCTTCGGCTTCGCCCACATGAACGCGCAGGGTGACCTCATCGCCGCAGGTCGGATTGATGTGGTGCACTTCGGCCTGGAAATCATCGCGCAAGCCAGCGCCGACCGGTCGCTTGCTGTGGTCGAGGATCAACTCGCCATACATGTCCATCGGCGCTCCTAAACGCTCATGCCGAAGACTGCGGGCACTTCGTCCAGCGCTGAGACAAACGCATCGATCTCCTCGGTCGTGGTGTACACGCCGAAGCTCGCCCTGGTGCTGGCGGTGACACCGAGACGCCGGTGCAGCGGCCATGCACAGTGGTGCCCGGTCCGCACCGCGATCCCCCGGTCGTCCAGCACCTGCCCGACATCGTGCGGGTGGATGCCGTCCACGGTGAACGCCACAGCCCCCACCCGAACCTCAGGGTCGGATGGGCCGAGCACGTTGACCCATGGCCGACTCGTCAACGCGTCGAGGGTATGCCGCATCAACTCCTGGTCGTGCGCCGCCACTCGGTCCATGCCCAGCGCGCTCAGGTAGTCGCACGCGGCAGCCAGACCCACGGCTTGAGCAGCAACCGGCACGCCCGCCTCGAAGCGCTGCGGCGGCGGGGCATACGTGGAGCCCTCCATCCGGACGATTTCGATCATCGAGCCACCGGTCAGGAACGGGGGCATCGCTGATAACAGCTCTCCTCGTCCCCACAGCACCCCGATGCCCGAGGGGCCCAACACTTTGTGCCCGGTGAAGACGACGAAATCGGCGTCCAACGCCGCGACATCGACGGGGAGGTGGGGCACGGACTGACAGGCATCCACGATCACCAGAGCGCCCACGGATCGGGCGGCAGCCAGATACGGACCCAGGTCATTACGCGTGCCTAGAACATTTGACACGTGCGTCAACGCCAGCACCTTGGTGGCTGCGCCGATCACCGTCTCCGGTGCCTGCAGGTAGCCATCGTCGGTGACTTCGATCCACCGCAACGTCGCCCCCGTGCGGCGGGCCAACTCTTGCCACGGCACCAAGTTGGCGTGGTGTTCCATCGTCGTGATGACGATCTCGTCGCCGGGCCCCACCTGCAGTCGCGCTGCAGCCTGAGGGTCGGCACCGTCCACGGCACCCGGGGCACCCGCGTTGCTGAGCGCATACGCCACGAGATTGATTGCCTCCGTGCCGTTCTTGGTGAAGACGATCTCTTCTGCTGCGGCACCGATGAATGTTGCCACGGTGACCCGCGCGGACTCGAACGCCTCAGTGGCCTCCTCAGCCAACTGGTGAGCGCCACGATGCACCGCCGCATTGTGCGTGGTGTAGAACCGCCGCTCGGCGTCCAACACCACGGACGGCTTCTGCGAGGTGGCGCCGCTGTCCAGGTAGACCAACTGGCGACCCTCGCGGACCACGCGCGACAAGATGGGGAAATCGGCCCTGATCCGGGCCGACTCCCCATCCGTCAATGCAATGGAGGGTGCACTCACTGCGCTCAGGCGCTCACCTGGGTGTAGCGGTCGTACCCTTCGTTCTCGAGGCGCTCGGCCAACTCTGGCCCACCGGACTCGGCAACCTTGCCGTTGATGAACACGTGCACGTGATCCGGCGTGATGTAGCGCAGGATCCGGGTGTAGTGCGTGATCAGCATGACGCCGATATCGGAACTCGACTTGATCCGGTTCACACCCTCGGAGACGACCTTCAGCGCGTCGACATCCAAGCCGGAGTCGGTCTCGTCGAGAACGCCGATCTTGGGTCGGAGCAACTCCATCTGCAAGATCTCGTGGCGCTTCTTCTCTCCACCGGAGAATCCCTCGTTCACGTTGCGCTCGGCAAAAACCGGGTCCATCCGCAGCGCGCCCATGGCCTCCTTAACGTCCTTGACCCAGTGACGAAGCTTGGGAGCCTCGCCATCGATCGCGGTCTTGGCGGTGCGCAGGAAGTTGGACACGGTCACTCCGGGAACCTCCACGGGGTACTGCATGGCCAGGAACAAACCTGCCTGCGCCCGCTCGTCGACGCCCATCTCCAGGACGTCTTCCCCGTCGAGGGTGACGCTGCCGCCGGTGACGGTGTACTTCGGGTGACCCGCGATGGAGTAGGCCAGGGTCGACTTGCCCGAGCCGTTCGGCCCCATGATCGCGTGCGTTTCGCCCGACTTGATGGTCAGGGTGACCCCGCGCAGGATTTCCTTTTCGCCGGCTTCGGTGTCGACCGTGACGTGCAGGTCCTTGATCTCCAGTGTCGTCATTGTTCAGTGCTCCTCAAGTGATGCTCAGGTATGTCAGTACTTCAGTTCGGTGCCGAGCAGGCGGCAGGTGTTCAGCCGTTCGACTATTCAGCCAACTCAACGTAGATGTCCTCGCCGTCGACCTCGACCTCGTGCACGGCGATCGGAGTCAGCGCGGGCAACCCGGTCGGCTGCCCGGTAGCCAGATCGAAGCGCGATCCGTGCAGCCAGCACTCAATGGTCGCGCCCTCGACGTCGCCTTCGGACAACGACACATTGGCGTGGCTGCAGGTGTCATCCACCGCGTGCACGGTGCCCGCCGAGTCACGAGCGATCGCGACCTTGCGACCCTCGATGACGGCGCACACAGCGCCCACCTCGGGTAGGTCGGACAGCGAACAGACGCGGATCAAGCCGAGGCTCCAGCAGCTGTCTGCTCGCCGGCCATATCCAGTGCCAACTCTTCCTCGATGGCGACCATGATGGACTCCACGATCTCGGGGACACCGATCTTGGCGACGACATCGGCGAAGAACCCGCGAACGACCAAGCGGCGGGCTTCGTCTTCAGTGATGCCACGAGACATCAGATAGAAGAGCTGCTCGTCGTCGAAGCGTCCGGTCGAGCTCGCGTGGCCGGCACCAGCGATGTCGCCGGTCTCGATCTCCAGGTTGGGCACGGAGTCGGCGCGTGCGCCGTCGGTGAGCACGAGGTTGCGGTTCAACTCATAGGTGTCGATGCCCTCGGCTTCGGCCCGGATCAACACGTCGCCCACCCACACGGTGCGCGCGCTCTCGCCCTGCAAGGCACCCTTGTAGGTCACCAGCGAATTGCCCTTCGGCATGTTGTGGTCGATGAACGAGCGGTGCTCCAAGTGCTGACCGGAGTCAGCGAAGTACACACCCAACAGGGTTGCGTCGCCGCCGGACCCGGCGTACCGAACGTTGCTGTTCATCCGCACAATGGCACCACCCAAGGTCACCGCGATGTGGCGGTAGGTCGCGTCGCGACCGACCAGCGCGTCGTGTTGTCCCAGGTGCAAAGAGTCATCGGCCCACCGCTGAACAGTGACGACGGTGAGCTTGGCACCGTCGCCGACCACGGTCGAGACAACCTCGGAGTATGCGGCGCTGCCGTCGTGCTCCACGATGACCGTTGCCGCGCTGTGACGGCCCGCAGTCACCACCAGGTGCCCGAAGACCGGGTCACCGGCAACACCGGTCTCACCAGTCAGGCGCACCCGAATCGGCTCGGCGATCTCAGCCTCGACCGGGATGTCCAGGTGCATCGCTCCGCCGCTGTTGGCTATCGCCACCACCGCGCCACGATCCTCCGGCGGAGCCGCGCCCAACTCGCGAGCGGTAGCCGTGTCGATCTCAGTCAGACTCACGGTGTCAGGAAGATCGGTGTTCCAGGCCAAGTGGCCGCTTGGCCCAGGCGTGAAGAGAGTCCCGAGACGATCCACCGGGGTGAAACGCCATTCCTCCTCGCGGCCGGTCGGCAGCGGGAAATCTTCGACGTCGAAGGACCGGTTGCGGGCCGCACGGGACTCGTCTGGCACGCGGTCGACGGCGCTCTGCGGGTCGACGTGGACCGTGCCTTGGTCGGTCGCTGCGGGAATTGCTGAGATGTTGTCGCTGACCAAAGTCATCAGCCAACGGCTCCTTCCATTTGAAGTTCGATGAGGCGGTTGAGCTCGAGGGCGTACTCCATCGGCAGCTCGCGCGCGATCGGCTCGACGAACCCGCGCACGATCATCGCCATGGCCTCGGTCTCGGACATTCCGCGGGACATCAGATAGAACATCTGGTCTTCGGAGACCTTGGACACGGTCGCCTCGTGACCCATCTGCACGTCGTCTTCGCGCACGTCCACGTAGGGGTAGGTGTCGCTGCGCGAGATCTGGTCAACCAGCAGCGCGTCGCAGACGACGCTGGACTTGCTGTGGTGTGCACCATCGAGGATCTGCACGAGGCCTCGGTATGACGTACGCCCACCTCCACGTGCAACGGACTTGGACACGATGGTCGAGGACGTATGCGGAGCGGCGTGCACCATCTTGGACCCCGCGTCCTGGTGCTGACCCTCACCGGCGAATGCAACCGAGAGCGTCTCGCCCTTGGAGTGCTCACCGAGCAGGAAGACGGCCGGGTACTTCATCGTCACCTTGGAGCCGATGTTGCCATCGATCCACTCCATGGTGGCGCCCTCGGCGCAGGTGGCCCGCTTGGTGACCAGGTTGTACACGTTGTTCGACCAGTTCTGGATCGTCGTGTAGCGCACGCGTGCGTTCTTCTTCACCACGATCTCGACGACGGCGCTGTGCAAGCTGTCGCTCTGGTAGATCGGCGCCGTGCACCCCTCGACGTAGTGCACCGAGGAGCCCTCGTCAGCAATGATCAGCGTGCGCTCGAACTGGCCCATGTTCTCGGTGTTGATCCGGAAGT
>JBATUU010000108.1:0-1878 GCA_049671385.1 Ornithinimicrobium sp.
TCGTCAATGAGGTCGGCGAGAGCCCGAGCGCCGAGTGGCATCAGCCACCACCCCAGGTTCGGCAGATCCGGCGATGCGGCACCGGCCAGCACGGCCGCGATAGCTCCCTGCGCGTCGCCAGCAGACAACGCAACGGTGGCCCTACTGACGTCAAACGCGAACATACGGTACATCGATGCGTGGACGTACAGTTCGTCCGCGCGGGCCAGGTGGCCCTGGGCCTCCACGGTTCTGCCCTGCCACGCCGCGAGCCGAGCCGCCGTCAGGCGTGCGTTCACGTCAGCGAGCGGCCCTGGGTCTGCGCCGAGTGCATCTCGAAGTCGCTCCTGGCACGCACGCCACTCGCCGACCATGAACCACCCATCGGCTTCCATGGCCGAGAGCACGGCACAGTCGGCATGCGGTGCCCCCAGCGCAGCCAACTGCTCCCGCCTGCGGCCCGTATGTGCGGCGGCGTCTCGTTGCGACATCATCGCGTTGAGCTCCCAGACCGCTCCGCAGAAAAACGCGTAGAAGTGACGAGCTTCAACGGCAGCCACGACCGCCTCCCCGGCCAGACGAGTGCACTCTGCAAACTGACTATGCATGCACAGCACCGAGGCCTTGGCGCTCAGAGCCAAGGACAGGGCAAGTTTGCTATCGCCTCCTCGAGCCACAGTCAATGCCTCGTCTGCCAGCGACTCCGCTTCCGGATCGCTGAACCACACGAGATACGAGGCCAGAACCGCAAGAGCGTATGCGTGCTGCCAACTGCTCGGATCAGCGGCTGCCGATTGATCGACCGCTTTTTGATAGTCCGCGCGTAGATCGAGAGCACGACCGGTCCGGAATTTCAGGTCCGTGCCGCGGACGCGCAACTCAGCACTCTTCAGCGGCTCGGCCTGTGGATCCACGACGTCGAGAAGACGTTCGACGGCCTCGAGCTCGTCTCGATGCGCGCCGGCGGCGGTGGCGGCCGCCATCATCCGCTCGAGCACAATTCTCTCGCGTTTTCGGGCGCCTGGCACATCTGCGCTGAGCTCGATCGCTCGACGCAGTAATCGGAGCTCTTCTGCCGCGCCACCTGAGTCCCCAGCCGATTCGGCAGCACGCAGCGCCCACTGATAGGCCTGCGCCACCTGACCAGCTCGGTCATGATGGTCAGCCGCAGCGATGATCAGGTCTGGGGCCGGCGCCGACTCGCCCTTGATGAGCTGCTCGGCGCGATCAGCAAAGGCAGCATGCCAACGCGTTCGCTCATCGTCGGTGAGGTTGTCTTCGAGCACCTCGGCGATGAGCGGATGATGAAACCAAAACCGGCCATCGCGCGCCTTGTCTAGAACGCCTGCGTCCACAGCTGCCATGAATAGACCGGCGGCTTCATCACCATCGATCGCGAGTCCGGAGACGGTCAGGATGTCGCCGACGGTCAACGGGCCTCCACCTGCCGCTAAGGTCCGAGTCAGATCGCGGGTCGCAGCCGGAAGCACGCGCCATGTCTGCAGCACGGCGGCTGTCAGATCGTCAGGAAAATTGGGCGGTAGTGAACGAGCACCCGGCTCTAGGTTCTTGGCCAACAACCGGTTGAGGTAGGCGTTTCCGCAGGTGCGGGCGAATAGATCATCGACCAGTGATTGATGGGGAGCCGTCTGCATCAGCCCGGCCAGTTGTTCCCCTGTCTCAAGCCGGTTCATCGGGTCCACATTGACCTCCTCAACCCGCGGCAACCGGCGGACGTCGGCCAACCAGTGTTGCAGGGGGTGCGCCTCACCGACCTCACCGCGACGAACCGTCGCGACTACCGCCAAGCGGCGGTCGGCTGGCCCAGCCAACACATACATCAAGACGTCCAACGTGCTTTGGTCGGCCCAGTGCAAGTCGTCGATCGTGAGAACCACC
>JBATUU010000109.1:0-2479 GCA_049671385.1 Ornithinimicrobium sp.
CGCGTCAAAAGTCTCGTTGCGTCTATCTGCCGCCAGCGGGACGCCCTGATCTGTGGATGAGCGTGTGGAATCGGCACGACAGTGTTTGTGACACGGTGCGTCTGTGTCTATGGACGCCCTTGCTGCACTCGAATCGGCTGCAATGGCCTTCTGACGTGAGTTGACCGCCGTGACTGAGGACGACTAGGCCGCCTCGACACCTTGTCCGGGGTGGGACGTGCACTACTTGGTCGCGCATGTCGTTGGCGGAAACCGGTTCACCTCCATGGTGCTCGACGGTCAGACGGCGGAGCAGGCGATGAATGCGGTCATGAGCGGCAAGCAGCTCAGCAATGCACCGACCGCCGACTTTGACGTGACCGTTGCCGCTCAGCATGCCGGTTTCAGTCGTCAAGGGGCTCTCGCCCAGGTTGTGAGCCATCCTCTGGGCGACCTCTCAGGACGGCAAGTCCTGGGTCTGCGGGTGTTCGATATCGCCGTTCATTCTTGGGACCTGGCAGTCGCTGTCGGAGCGAACGCCACGTTGGAGGAACCGCTTACTGAGTACGTGCTCACGATCGTGGAGGCTGAGGTGCCCGGGATGGGCTTCGGCATCCAACCTCTTGACCTGGTGGGCCCCGGTGCCGCCCCCATGGACCGACTGCTCGATCTCGCAGGCCGGTCCTCTCTGCCTCGGTGACCCTGTCGCAATTTGCGCACCGACGCGGGCAAGGCCTGCCTTCAAATGTGGGTATACCTGAGTTGCGTCATTGTGCCGCCTTTCGGGCAGCGTGATCACACAGCGCTGCGATGTTTGGAGAACCGACGGTTCGCGCGAGCTGATCGCATTCTGTGTTGCGGGGAATTTCTCTGAATAAGGGAGGTAATAAGTTCTCGCGTATTGTGACCAGGTCAAAGGGGAGGAACATGAGGAATACGCCAGCGCCTGCATGGCATCCAGATCCAGTGGGTCGTTTCGAGCACCGATACTGGGACGGGACTCGGTGGACCGAGCACGTTAGCACCGGCGGCTCGCAGACTGTCGATCCGATACCCCTGGCTTCGCCGGCTGAGTCCGAGGGCGAGTCGAAATCCTCTAAGACAGTCTCCGCTCGTAATAGTGGGGACCGCGTTGTGGCTGAGCAGGCGCGCGCTACACGGCATGCGACTGCAAGCCCGGATAGAGATACCCGAGAGAAGATCACCCAATTCAACGCGAAGCGAGTTGCCACCCAGCTACAGGCTGAGATTCAGGACCTCCATGAACACGTGGCGCGTTGCGAAGGTTTGCTGTCCGAGATGGGCGTGCTCGAGATGGCGGCTCGTGAAGGACGCATCCACGCTCAGCGCGAGGCCGAATTGGCCGCGCGCCGCCGAGTCACCGACTTGGAGCGCCAAGCCACCGAGCTGGACCAGCAGCTGATTGTGAACAGGGATCGCATCGGGCTCGAAGCGGTAGGTCTTTTCGACTTCGAGCACCCAGCGGAGTCGTCCGCTGTGTTGGCGACCGAACTTGAGGCGCTTCGCTCGGAGATCCGGCAGAACAACAAAGTGGGCTCGGCCATCACGGCGACCTCGAACTTCACGTTCAACAACTCCGCGTCCAAGGGGAAGACCTTCGTCAACCAGATGAGCCGGATCATGTTGCGCGCCTATAACGCCGAGGCGGAGAACGCGGTCAAGACCGTCAAGGCGGGCAACCTAACCTCGGCGCAGAAGCGTCTGTCGACGGCACGGGAGCAGATTGCTAAGCAGGGCACGATGATCGATCTCTCGGTCACAGATCGGTACCACTGGCTGCGTCTGAAGGAGCTTGAGTTGGCGGCTCGTCACCAGCAGGCCAAGGCCGCAGACCGCGAGAAGGAGCGTGAGCGGCGGGCAGAACTTCGTGAGCAGAAGGCCCTTGAAGCCGAGATCAAGCGCGAAAAGGAACGTTTGGACAAGGAACGAAACCACTACCTGAACTCCATCCAACGGATGCGCGACTCAGGCGATGCCGAGGGGGCTGCGGCTCTTCAAGGCGAACTGGACCGCATCGACGCCGAGATCGCAGACGCTGACTATCGCGCTGCCAATATCCGCGCCGGATACGTATACGTTATCTCGAACATCGGCGCCTTCGGTGAGGGCGTTGTCAAGATTGGAATGACCCGTCGCCTCGAGCCTGAAGACCGGATCCGCGAACTCAGCGACGCGTCGGTTCCGTTCAACTTCGACGTCCACGCACTGTTCTTCAGCGAGGATGCCGTCACTATCGAAGCGATGCTCCACCGAGAGTTCGCCGCTCGGCGGCTGAACAAGGTGAACCACAGGCGCGAGTTCTTCCGGGCCCATCCACAACAGGTCCTTGATGCGCTTACTGAGCACCAAGTCTCCGTATTGGAATTCAACACACACGCCGCCGCAGACGACTACCGGATGAGCTGGCCTCAGGGCTACCCGCGCATTGACAGTACGCCTGCGGAGGGAGTGAAAGTCAACGCAACTGCCCAGGCCTGAC
>JBATUU010000110.1:0-9804 GCA_049671385.1 Ornithinimicrobium sp.
AGCTGGGCGTGTTCCAAACCATCGCCAACGGCGGTGAGCACATCCCGCCATCGCTGGTGTTGGGCAGCACCGATAGCGATGGCCGCTACCACGAAAACCCGCAACCACCAGGCGATCGGGTGGTCAGTCCCGAGACCGCCGCCACCTTGACCGATATCTTGCAGTCCGTGCCAACCATTGAGGGAACCGCGCCGATGGCAGCCGTCGACGGTTACGCGGTCGCAGGCAAGACCAGCACCGCCTCACGTTTTGACGACGACCTCGGGCGCTACAGCCGGACCACCGCCTCGTTTATGGGATACGCCCCCGCAGAAGATCCTGAGTATGTCGTCGCAGTGACCGTGCAGCGCCCGACCCGGGTCAGCATCTATGGTGGGACGATCTCGGGCCCGGTGTTCGCCGACATCATGCGCTACGTGCTGCAATCGAACGGTGTCGCACCGACCGAGGTTGAACACGATCCCGTGGAGTTGGAGTTCGATCCGCAGGCGCCAGCACCTGGTGTCGGCGCCGGTGTCACGCTGGAGGACGTAGCTATTAAGAACGAAAGGTCTAGTGGGTGATCCCGCTGTCGTTGGACGACATCGCCCGGGTGACCGGGGGTCGCGTCCATCCAGATCATGCTGCCCATCAGGTGGTCACGTCGGCAGTGGTGACCGACTCCCGGGAGGCGGTTGACGGTTGTTTGTATGTCGCTCGTACCGGGGAGCACGCCGACGGCCATGATTTCGTGCCGGCTGCGGGGGCAGCCGGGGCGGTTGCGGCCATGACCACGCGTGAAATGGACGATCTGCCGTGCGTCGTCGTGGATGACGTCACGGAGGGCTTCGCGGCGTTGGCAGCAGAGGTTGTGCGCCGGTGCACCGCGCAGAACGGGCTCCGGATCGTGGGGATCACCGGCTCCTCGGGCAAGACATCGACCAAAGATGTCATGGGCCAGGTGATTGGCGAGTTGGGTCCTACCATCGCCCCGCACGCCTCCTACAACTCAGAAGTCGGAGTCCCGTTGACGGTGGCCAGGCTCGAGGCCGACACGGCATACCTGGTGGCCGAGATGGGGGCCTCCGGTGTGGGTCATATCGATTTCTTGACCCGCATTGCCCCGCCTGAAGTGTCGGTGGTTCTGAACGTCGGATCAGCGCATTTGTCTGAGTTCGGATCCCGCGGAGCCATTGCTGACGCCAAAGCCGAGATCGTTCGTGCCCTGCGGCCCGACGGGTTGGCCGTCCTGAATGTCGATGACCCCAATGTGGCCTCGATGGCCTCGCAGAGCGCCGCCCCCGTGATCTTCGTCGGTCGAGGTGAGCGGGCCCAGGTGCGCGCCGATGACGTGGAGTTGAATGATCGCGGTCAGGCGAGTTTCAGGTTGACCATCCCGGGCAGTGACCCGGTGCCCGTCGCCCTCGGCACACACGGCGAGCATCACGTCGACAACGCGCTCGCCGTCGCAGCGGTGGCCCACCATTGGGGGATGGCGCCCCCCGACATTGCCGCCTCGTTGAGCAGCGCCCGACCTCGATCCAGGTGGCGAATGGAAGTCACCGAGCGTGGCGACGGGGTCACCGTGGTGAACGACGCCTACAACGCCAATCCCGAGTCGATGGCGGCGGCACTGCGAGCTCTTGCTGCGATGCGCTCCTCGGGCCGTGCGATCGCCGTCATCGGCGAGATGCGCGAGTTGGGCGAGGATAGCGAGCGTGAGCACGAGAAGATCGGTGAGTTGGCAGCCGAGTTGGGTATTGATGACGTTATTTCGGTCGGGCCGGGTGCCGCTGGTGCAGCGCGCGCCTTCAAGGTGGTGAACCTGGACGCGGGGCGTCAAAGCGACGACACCGACGACGCCCGCGACGTGCTGGAATCGATGTTGCGCCATGGTGATGTCGTGTTGTTGAAGTCCAGTCGCGACTCGGGGCTGCGCTATCTGGGGGATTCCCTCGCGAGCGGCGGGGCCACCTCGTGATCAGCGTCCTGCTGGCCGGCGGGATTTCGATGATTGTGGCCATGGTGGGCACGCCGCTGTTCATCCGGTTCTTGGTCCGTCGCGGCTACGGTCAGTTCATCCGCGACGACGGGCCGACGTCGCACCACACCAAGCGAGGCACGCCCACAATGGGCGGGGCAGTGATCATCTTGGCCACTTTGTGCGGGTACGTCGGCGCCCATCTCGTGATCGTTGTGATGTCCTCGCTGAACCTGGTGGAGCTGAGCAGTACTCGCTTCACGATGAGCGCCTTACTCGTGCTGTTCTTGATGTCCGGTCTTGGCCTGGTCGGCTTCTTCGATGACTACATCAAGATCTCCAAACAGCGCAGCCTCGGCCTGCGGTCCTGGGAAAAGCTGCTCGGGCAGACCGCCGTCGCCGTCATCTTTGCCGTGCTCGCGCTGCAATTCCCGGCTGATGACTCTCGCCGGCCGGCGAGCACGGCAGTGTCTTTCGTGCGCGACACCTCGATCGACTTCGCTGCGCTGGGCACTGTCGGGGGCCTGATCCTGTTCGTGCTGTGGGCGAACATCATGATCGCGGGGGCCTCTAACGGGGTGAACCTGACCGATGGGTTGGATGGGTTGGCTACCGGCGCGTCGGTCATGGTCTTCGGCTCCTACTTGCTGATCGGCATCTGGCAATACAACCAGAACTGCCAGATCAGCCCCGGGCCCAACTGTTACGACGTCCGGGACGCGCTCGACGTCGCTGTGGTCGCATCCTGCGTGGCAGGGTCGTGCTTCGGCTTTTTGTGGTGGAATGCCTCACCCGCCAAGATCTTCATGGGAGACACCGGTTCGCTCGCCCTGGGCGGCGCCCTGGCGGGGTTGGCCATCGTGACCCACACCCAGTTGTTGATGGCGATCCTTGGCGGACTGTTTGTCATGATCACGCTCTCGGTGATCATCCAGGTCGGTTCGTTCAAGATGACGGGCAAGCGGGTGTTTCGGATGGCACCGCTGCAACACCACTTCGAACTCTTGGGCTGGGCCGAAGTCACCATCGTCATCCGATTCTGGATCATCGCGGGGCTCTGCGTTGCGCTCGGGCTGGGCGTGTTCTACGCCGAGTGGGTCGCACGTCTGTGAGTAGAGCCGATGAGCGATGAGTCCTACCTCTCGGAGCTGACGCACGTCGATGCTCCGTGGGATCGAGTTCACGTGCTGGTCACCGGCTTGGGCGTCAGCGGCTTTGCTGCGGCGCAGGCTCTGCTACGTCGCGGAGCACGCGTCACGGTCGTCGACAAGGGGACTACTCAGCCGGTGCTGACGCAGCGGGCCGCCACATTGGCCAGATCTGGGGCGGAGGTCAGGATCGGTCCCGACCATGTACGACAGTGGCCGACGGGGCTCGGTCATCCCATCGATGTGGTGCTGGCCTCGCCGGGTTGGCCACCACATTCGCCTCTGATGATCCTGGCGTCGCAGCACGGCGCGCCGATCTGGGGCGACGTCGAGTTGGCGTGGCGGATGCGCCCACGCACCGGCGGGGCGCCGTGGCTCTGTGTCACCGGCACGAATGGCAAAACGACCACGGTGCTCCTGCTGCAGTCGATGCTGCGCGCCGCCGGTCTGCGGGCAGTCGCTGTGGGTAACGTGGGTATGCCCATCATCAACGCAGTGCTGGATCCCGAGCCGTACGACATGTTGGCTGTTGAGCTGTCCAGTTTTCAGCTCCACTACGCGCACAGTCTCTCCCCGCTTGCCTCGGCCGTGCTCAACCTTGCACCGGATCATCTGGATTGGCATGGATCACACGAGGCGTATGCGTCGGCAAAGGCCAGCATCTATGAGCGCACTCAGGTCGCGTGCGTCTACAACCTGCAAGACAGTGCCACCGAGACCATGGTGGCTCACGCTGAGGTGATGCCGGGCTGCCGAGCCATTGGCTTCACCGTGGGCGTTCCAGATCGATCCATGCTCGGGCTGGTCGAGGATCTTCTGATCGACCGGGCCTTCCTCGAGACGCGTGCAGACGCAGCGCTGGAGTTGGCAACGCTGGCCGACATCGCTCCTGACCCCGGCGCGCCACCGGCGCCCCACATGGTCAGCAATGTGCTCGCGGCAGCGGCTCTGGCCCGGGCGGCCGGTGTCTGCGCCGAGGCCGTCCGCGACGGTGTCCGCTTGTTCACTCCCGCCGAGCATCGGATGACCGACCTGGGTCTCATCGCTGGTGTCCGCTTCGTCAACGACTCGAAAGCGACGAACCCGCACGCCGCGGTGGCATCCCTGGCTGGTTATACCGACGTGGTGTGGATTGCTGGCGGGCAACTCAAGGGCGCGGATGTCCAGGAGGTGGTGGCCGCAGTGGCGCCTCGATTGCGCGGCGCGGTGTTGCTGGGGGCCGACCGACTCGAAATTGCTACAGCACTTGCTCGACACGCGCCGCAGGTACGAACTCAGCAGGTGGAGACACCTGAGACTGAGGGAATGGACCGTGAGCAGCGTGAGCAGGCGATGGATGAGGTGATGGACGAGGCCGTGGCTCGCGCCGTCTCGCTCGCTTCGCCAGGCTACGTCGTCCTGCTCGCTCCGGCCGCGGCCTCCCTGGACATGTTTGACTCCTATGAGGCGCGAGGTCGATCCTTCACGCGCGCCGTGCGCCGTCTGCGTGAGGGCGTGGCGTCATGACGACCGTGTCCGCACCGCGCAGCATGGCACAAGAGCGCACCACCGGTCGGGTGGGGCCGGGGCAATGGCTGCACTCGCCAACCGCCCCCTACTACTTGATCCTGGTCAGCTCGGCGGCACTGGTCTCTATTGGGCTCGTCATGGTGTTGTCGGCCTCTAGCGTCGCGGCGTATGCGCAAACCGGTAACTCCTATGGAGTGTTTCTAGGACAACTACTTTTTGCCACCGCAGGGCTTGGCCTCGGCTGGGTGGCATCCCGCCTGAGTTTGCGGTGGTGGAAGATTCTGGCGGTGCCTGGCCTACTGCTGGGTATCGGACTCTTGGCTCTGGTCTTCAGCCCGCTTGGCGGCAGTTTCCAGGGCAACCGCAACTGGATCTATGTCGGTGGCGCGAGCCTGCAACCCTCAGAATTCGCGACGTTGGCGCTCGTCGTTTTTGGTGCGGCCGTTCTCGCCCGCAAGCGCGCCGTCAACGGCCAGATCGCCCACGCCGCGATCCCGTTTATCGTGCCGGGAGCCGCCATTCTGATTGGTCTGGTGATCGCTCAGCGCGACCTCGGCACGGCCATGATCCTGATCGCGATCGCGGCGGGCATGCTCTTCATCGCTGGTTTGCCCTTGCGCTGGTTCGCCGTCGTGGGCGCCTTGGCTGCACTCGGCGCGGGCTTGTTGGCTGCGGGCAGCGCCAACCGGATGCAGCGGATCGATACCTGGCTCTCAGGCATCTGCACCAATCCACAGGTCGAGGGCTGCTTTCAGAAGGTGCACGCGGAGTATGCGTTGGCCGATGGCGGCTGGTGGGGCGTTGGCCTGGGAGCGAGTAGGGAGAAGTGGTCGTTGTTGCCCGAGCCGCATAACGACTTCATTCTGGCGATCATCGGCGAGGAGTTGGGCCTGCCGGGCAGCCTGACAGTGCTCGCCCTGTTCATGGTGTTGTCCTACGGGTGCTTTCGCGTCGTGATCGCTAGCCCGGATCCGTTCGTCCGGCTCGCCGCAGGCGGCGTGATGGTGTGGATCTTGGCGCAAGCATGTCTGAACATCGGATCGGTGATCGGACTCCTACCGATCATCGGGGTGCCCCTTCCACTGGTTTCCAGTGGGGGGTCGGCGTTGATCGCGGCCATGCTGGCAGTCGGCCTCCTGCTGGCGATGGCCCGGACGCTGCCGGGCTGTGCGATTGCTTTGGCTGGCCAACCCTCCGTTCTACGGCGTACCCT
The DNA here is from genome assembly GCA_049671385.1 of Ornithinimicrobium sp. Taxonomy (GTDB): domain Bacteria; phylum Actinomycetota; class Actinomycetes; order Actinomycetales; family Dermatophilaceae; genus Ornithinicoccus. The sequence goes on from JBATUU010000110.1 coordinate 5,831, forward strand.
CGCCGTGCTGCCGAGCGCGCAGCGGGGGCGTAGGTGACCTTTGTAGCTCGACCACTTTCGGTGCTCTTAGCCGGCGGCGGGTCCGCCGGACATGTCAACCCCCTCCTCGCAATCGCTGACTGTGTCAAAGAGCGCGAACCGTCAGCGCGGATCACCGTGTTGGGCACGGCCGAAGGGTTGGAAGCGCGGTTGGTGCCCCAGCGCGGATACCGCCTCGAGGTGCTGCCCAAAGCCCCGTTCCCGCGCCGACCTAATCGCGACATGGTTGCCTTCCCCAGATCGATACGGGCCGCCATTGGACGTGCTCGGAACGTGATCCAAGAGACGGCAGCCGACGTAGTGGTCGGCTTCGGCGGTTATGTCTCGACACCGGCGTACCTGGCCGCTCGGGCAGAACACGTGCCGATAGTTGTCCACGAACAAAATGCCCGACCAGGCCTGGCCAACCGGCTCGGTTCTCGGATGACTCCGTTTGTGGCAACCACCTTTGATCGCACAGCGTTACCCCATGCGCAATGGGTGGGTATGCCGTTGCGCCGGGAAATCAGCGCACTGGACACAGCCGCGGTCCGGAGCGAGGCCATCGATCACTTCGGCTTGGACGCTCACCGGCCGACCTTGCTCGTCTTCGGCGGCTCTCTCGGCGCTCATCGCCTGAACGCCTCGTTCAGCGCGGCAGCCGCAGACGTCGTGACCTCTGGTGCGCAGGTGCTGCACCTGACTGGGGCAGGTAAGGACCTGGTGTTCGACTCCGGCTTCAGCGGTGGGGACGATGCTGCTCGGTATGTCGCACTGGCCTACACCGACCGCATGGACTTGGCCTACGCCGCAGCTGACTTGGCGATATGTCGTGCCGGCGCGGGCACCGTGTGTGAACTGGCCGCGATCGGGCTTCCCGCCATCTACATCCCGCTGCCCATTGGCAACGGCGAGCAACGCTTGAACGCGGTCGGGGTCGTTAATGCCGGCGGCGGCCAGATGGTCGATGACCGGGAAGTCAGCCCAGGGTGGGTGCGCGATCACGTCGTGCCGCTGCTGCACAATGCCGAGGCTTTGGCCCAGATGGGCACGTCCGCGGCGGAAATCGGGGAGCGGCATGCCGACCATCGAATTGTCGATCTGGTGCTGGCTGCCGCCCGACGCCCATGACTGAGCAGGCGGCGGCGCGCGCGCCGCGATTCGACTTTCACACCGAGGTAGCTCCGGCGGCTGATCTGGGCCACGTCCACTTCGTGGCGATCGGCGGCGCCGGTGTCTCGAGTGTTGCTGCGGCTTTTCTGCAAGCTGGGCACGAGGTCAGCGGCTCGGATCAACGAGACAGCGCCACCCTTGAGGCGCTGAGGGAGGCTGGGGCGCGGGTCTTCGTGGGTCACGACGCCTCACATATCGCTGGCGCGGATACTCTGATCATCTCCGGGGCCGTGCCGGAGAGCAATCTTGAGGTAGTCGCTGCGCGACGCGCTGGAATCCCGGTGCTCCATCGCGCTCAGGGGATCGCTGCGCTGGGCGCCCACCGTGATGTAGTAGCCGTCGCGGGCGCTAATGGAAAAACTACGACCAGCGCCATGTTGGTCGCCGCGCTGGATGCTGCACATCAAGATCCGGGGTACGTCATCGGTTCGCCCTTGGTGCAGTCCGGCCGCAGCGCTGCCCTGGGCAGCGGCCCTGTCGTGGTCGAAGCTGATGAAAGCGATGGTTCATTTGTTGCCTATCGCCCGAGGGTGGCGGTCATCACCAATGTCATGGCTGATCACCTCGACTTCTATGGAGATTTCGCCGGTGTGAAGAGCGCCTACCGTGCGTTTGTGGACAGCATCTCGGCCGGGGGAGTAGCGGTGCTCAACGCCGACGATGACGGCGCTCGGGAGTTGACCGCCTACGCGGCGCTGCGACACACAACCCTCACGTGCGGTCAATCGACTGACGCGGATGTCCGGCTGACCGAGGTGGAGCACGGTGCTGGCAAGGTGTCCGGATTATTGATCTGGCCCAGCGGGCGCAGCACAACCCTCAGCGTGCCCATGCCGGGCCTGCACAATCTCGCAAATGCGGCCGCTGCCGTGGTCGCCGCGGTTCAAGGATTCAACCTGTCACCTGACCTGGCGGCCAGTGGATTGGCCGTTTTCGGTGGCACGCGCAGACGCTTTGAGCTCGTGGGCGAGGTCGATGGAGTGCGCGTGATCGATGACTACGCGCACAATCCGGCCAAGGTCGCCGCAGTCGTGCACGCCGGACGCGCCAGCGCGAGCGAGGGCCGAGTCGTTGTTGCCTTCCAACCACACCTGTACTCACGGACCCGCGACTTCGCGACTGCCTTCGCTGCTGGACTGCGGCATGCGGATGTGGTCATGATCTTGGACGTGTATGGGGCACGTGAGCAACCGATACCTGGGGTCGGCGCACACACCATTCTCGACCTGTTGGACACACCTGACGCCGGTGGTCCGGAGCTCCTGCCGACCATGCCGATGCGTGAAGCCGCGCTGGCGCTGAGTCAGGTGATGATGCCGGGCGACACGCTGCTCACCGTGGGTGCCGGGGACGTCACGACGTTGGGCCCCTTGGTCCTCCAAGCGCTCCAAGAACGGCCGCCCTATGGATAAGCGTTTCAGCGACCGCCTGCGCAGGGTGCGCCGCCGGGGAGTGCGCCCGGTGCTGGTGCTCCTGACGGCACTGATGCTCGTCGTCGCGACTGTCTACCTGGTGGGGTTCTCACCGGTCTTGGCCGTCAAGGAGGTCGCCGTCAGCGGCGCTCCCGAGGGGGTCTCCCGCATGGCGATTCAGAACGCCGAAGCGCCGATGGGTAGACCGCTCGCGCGAGTGGACACCTCTGCCATCGCCGAACGAGTCAGTACCGACACTCGTATCGAAGAGGTAGAGGTCTCGCGCAGTTGGCCCTCGACGATCACCCTGGAACTGAGTGTGCGCACTCCCGTTGCCGTCTTGACTCAAAGTGGGCAGCAGCCCGATTTGATCGACGCTCAGGGCGTCGCCTACGAGGAGGTGGGCAGTGCCCCTAGCGGGTTGCCAAAGGTGAGCGCACCGGCCGGGGATATCTCCAGGAGCTCACTGCTGGGCGTGCTCGATGCCCGTGCAGCGATTGAGGAGCCGTGGGACGAGGAGGTAACCGCGATGGCGATCACGGCCGATGGCGATATCCGATTCCGGGTAGGCGCGATCCGAGTGCAGTGGGGTCCCCCCAACCGTGCTGAGGCCAAGGCGGCGGCCCTCGGGGCGCTCTTGGAGCAGGAACCGATCGACCCAGATGGTGACGCCAATATGACGATCGACCTCACTGCCCCGGGAACGCCAGTTGTGACTGGACTGCCCACAGTGCCGTGAGACGGTGTCGATGAGGTGGCTCAACCTTCACTTGAGGTCTAGGGTCATGTGCAGATCGAGGCCATCCCCTTATGCTGTATGCACCATCCCCCAGCGAATGTGAACCGTCCCTTTGTCGGCGCATTCGGTCGGTGTTGAAATCCGCAGATCACCACGAAAGGCGCATTGTGTCCGTAGCGCAGAACTATCTTGCCGTCATCAAAGTTGTCGGTATTGGCGGCGGCGGAGTCAACGCCATCAACCGGATGATCGAGGTGGGGCTCAAAGGTGTCGAGTTCATAGCGATCAATACCGACGCACAGGCCTTGCTGATGAGTGATGCCGACGTCAAGCTGGATGTGGGACGCGAGTTGACGCGGGGACTCGGGGCGGGAGCCGATCCAGAGGTGGGTCGGCGAGCAGCCGAGGATCACACTGAGGAGATCGAAGAGGCACTTCGAGGCGCCGACATGGTTTTTGTGACGGCTGGCGAAGGCGGCGGCACCGGGACTGGCGGAGCCCCGGTCGTGGCCAGCATCGCCAGGCCCCTGGGAGCGCTGACCATCGGCGTGGGCACCCGCCCCTTCACCTTCGAGGGGCGGCGGCGAGCCAACCAGGCGGAGTCAGGGAGTGCGTCGTTGCGCGAGGAGGTC
>JBATUU010000111.1:0-3290 GCA_049671385.1 Ornithinimicrobium sp.
GAAGGGATCTGTGCAGCCGTCACGGGTTCATCGTCCCACGGTTGACCGTGGCAGACTTGGCCCTCGCTGAGCGGCTTAACAGATACCGTAAGGCGCCCCGCCCTCGTAGCTCAGGGGATAGAGCACCGCTCTCCTAAAGCGGGTGTCGCGCGTTCGAATCGCGCCGAGGGCACTCACGGTGATGCACTACGTGGGCATGAAGGCGTGGATACGTCTCGCGCATGAGCCCCACCGCAGAGCCGCTCGTTGCCCGACCATAGAGACGTGCGCAAGTCTGCTCAACAGGCGAAGCGCTCTATCTCAGCGCGTGGTTTCGTCCAGAATCTTGAGCACGGCCTCTGCCGAAGTGTCTGGGTTGACGAACACCACCCGCAGCACCGCCCGGTCCTTCCACCGGGTGGGCACACACAGCATGGTGCCCTCGCGAGCGAGACGGTCACACCAGCGGTTGTAGTCCTCCTCATCCCACCCTGGACGGTCGAACATGACCACTGACAACTCAGGGGCGACCAACAGGTCGAGTTGTTCGATGTTCTCGATGCCAGCAGCCACCGCGCGCGCAGTCGACAAAGTCTGTTCGATCGCATCGCGGTAGCGGTCTGTGCCGTGGGTGGCGAGCCCGAACCACAGCGGTAGCCCGCGCACGCGGCGCGATAGATGCAATGCCAGGTCCGAGGGATTGGGCTGCTCACGATCAATGTGTCCGAGATAGCTCGCCTGCTGGGCGTGCGCCTCCCGAGCGTCCTCAGCGTCCCGATACATCAGGGCACAACAGTCGTATGGGGCGAACAACCACTTGTGCGGGTCGACGATAAAACTGTCAGCGCGCTCGATGCCGCGGAACAACTCACGCACCGACGGTGCCAGCAGCCCCGCTCCGCCATACGCTCCATCGACATGCATCCACACGTCGTGGTCTGCGCACGCGTCGGCGACGTCAGCGAGGTCATCGATCACACCGGTGTTGGTCGTTCCCGCCGACGTGACGACCGCGAAAGCCGAGGGCGTGCGCTCCAACACCTCCCGCAGGGCCGCACCCGTCATGTGCCCACGCTCGTCGACCGGCACCTCCGCGGTCGCGGCGTCTAGCACTTCCGCAGCGGTGGCAATCGAAGAGTGCGCTCCGCTGGTGTACACCAGCGTCCACCCACCCTCAGGCTTGGACCCGCGCCGCTTCAGCGCACGCTTGCGAGCAGCGAAGAGCGCCGAGAGGTTGCCGATGGTGCCCCCAGAGACAAAGCAACCGGCTGCAGTATCTGGCCACTGCAACACACCGGTAAGCCACGCCAGCACCTCGTTCTCGGCATGGATCCCACCCGCACCTGCCTCCCAAATGCCCCCGAAGATGTTGGAGCTGCCGGTGACCGCATCGAACGCGACCGCCGAGCGGTTGGGGGCCGCTGGGATATAGGCAAGGTTGAGCTCGTGGCCTTGGGCGCGGGTGGCCGGCTCGAGCACATCGGCGAAGACACGCATCGCCTCGCCGGAGCCGATGCCCTCCGCCTTCACGGTCGCACCGACCGCAGCTGCAAGCTCGGACTCCGATCGAGCCGCGGAGCGAGGATCGGAGGTCCCGGCCATCCGCCCCACCGCCCAGATCAAGGCGTCTCGCACCGCCGAGGACTCATCACCCCAGAACTGACCGGCACCGGCCAAGTCAGTCCCATGAACGTGTGCGTCATTTCCCTGCCCGTGCGACGTGTCGCCGCTCATTGACTCGCTCCCTTGTCAGAGGTCGCGCGGCTGCGTTGCACTGCGCGATTTCCCACATCGTAAAGCCGCGAAATGCTTGACGTGGGGGCAAAGAGTTCGTCCTGAACCCACCCGCGAGGTACAACTTGACTGCTCACGGTCGCCCCATCTGCAAGGCGACCGTGAGCAGTAGCAATCGAGCGACCCGAGGGGCCGGCGAGCAGGTCCTACTCGGAGCCGGAAACCAGCCGAATCTCGTCAACGAGGAACTCACGACTGCCCTTTTCGGAGATCGACCAGCCCTCAACACCCGTCAAGTCGAGCGCATCGTCGGGTGCTCCATCCGGTTGCTTGCGCTCCCGGTCGAAGTCAGACCAGGGGATCTCGATGAGTTGCCACCCCTTGCCACTGGTGAAGTCGGCACTCCAGCGCTCAGCCGTGTCTGGAGCTTGGTAGACGCGGACGTAGTCCACCAGGTACTCACCCGGCAGTTCCAGGTCCGGGCCCAGAGCCCCACCGAAGTTGCCACCTAGAGCAGTGTTCAACAGCAGCGTGTAGGGCTTGTCGAAAGGCCAATCGTTGGGCGCGACATCTTCAGGCGTGGCCTCATGGAACTTCACCCCGTCGAAGAACCACTCGATCAGTTCTGGCTGCCAGTCGACCGTGATCGTGTGGAATTCCTCCGGCACCGGCTCATCCAGGGTGATGGTGTCCCCGTAGGAGTCACCTCCCGCATAGCCCGGTCCGTGGATCGTGCCGAACACCTCGTTGGCTTCGCGTCCGACAAATTCGTAGAAGTCGATCTCGCCCGTTGTCGGCCAGCCGACGTCGCGGAAGTCCTCACCCAGAGACCAGAATGCGGGCCAGATTCCCGAGCCCGCGGGAGCCTTGAGCCTGGCCTCCATCCGCCCGTACTGGAACTCCTGTTTGCCTTCGGTCACCAACCGGGCCGACGTGTATTCGCACGGTCCGTACCAGCACGGCAGGTCCGCTTCCTCTGGGTTTATGACTTCCTCGGTCGTGATCTTCAAGTTGCCCTGCCCGTCCAACGACGCGGCGTCGGCTCCATCGGTGTAGTACTGCAGCTCTTGGTTGCCCCAGCCCCAGCCACCTGTCTCGAAAGACCAGTTGTCAGCATTCGGCAGCTGACCCTCTTGACCCTCGAACTCATCAGCCCACACGAGATCCCAGCCATCAGGGCCCGGGTCGGCGGCACCACCATCCAGCACGGTGAAGGTGCCCTTGTTTCGCTTCTTCGAGCCGTAATGCCAAAAGCTCAACCCATCACTGTCCGACCAGTCCTGTCCTGCAGCGAAATCGCGACCGATCGAGCTGCGAGCCTGGGTGCGGGCGGAGATGACGTCCTCGATGTACTCCTGACCTGGCCGGGCCAAGGGTGAACCCGGGGCAATCTGAGAGGTTGAGACAGTCGCCTTTCCGCCCGCGCGAAGCAGGCCTGGCTCGGTGGCGTCTTCAACGAGCGCAGAGTCACGCGCGTCGTCATCGATGATGCTGACCACGCCGCGAGTGCTCGGTCCCGCAGGCAGACCGTCGGTGTCGGTAAGGACCACCTGGTAGGACTCATCCACCTCCCAGGT
>JBATUU010000112.1:0-3395 GCA_049671385.1 Ornithinimicrobium sp.
GAGCGGAACCAAGGAGGACGGTATGCGGCCATTCCGGGCGCTTGTCGCAGTTGAGGCCCTACCGCTCACTGCGGCTGGATGCGTCTTGATCGTGCTTCTGCTCGCCGGCTCAGATGCCGCATTGCTCACTGTTTTCCTTTTCTTGCTTATCGGCGCGAGTGGGCGCCACATCCTGAGGTGGGCCATCAGGTCAGGACGGACGGTCGACGACACCGGTCTCACGCTGGCGTTCCTCGATAGCGACCTGCTGCGGAAAAATACGCGACGCCAAGACTGGGCTGCATTGGTGATGGTGCTTGGTTACACGTTGCTGATTTTCGTGCCGTATCTGTCTCTTGACGAACTCATCATCGCCGGTGCTGCGCTCTGGACCGTCTTGGGCAGTCTGCGGTTGCGCGTACTTATCGCGTTTCTAATCGCCGAACTCAACGGCTCGACCGTCAACGGGGACACAGCGCAGTCGTCAGATTCTGTGGCACCAGGAACTCTTTAAGCCGGATATCGGACCTCTGTCGAGCAGGCGGCTGAGTCGGCTTAGCCGAAGCGGCCGGAGATGTAGTCCTCAGTCGCCTTATTGGATGGGTTGTTGAAGATCTTCTGCGTGTCGTCCATCTCAACGAGCTTGCCCGGCTTGCCGGTGGCTTCGAGGTTGAAGAATCCGGTGCGATCAGAGACGCGCGCCGCCTGCTGCATGTTGTGAGTCACGATGACCACCGTGTACTCCTCTTTGAGCTCATTGATCAGGTCCTCAATGGCCAACGTGGAGATCGGGTCTAGCGCCGAGCACGGCTCGTCCATCAAGATGACTTCAGGCTGCACGGCGATCGCGCGGGAGATGCAGAGCCGCTGCTGCTGACCTCCGGAGAGGCCCGAGCCTGGCTTGTCGAGCCGATCCTTGACCTCTTCCCACAAGTTGGCTGAACGCAGTGCTCGCTCGGCCAGCTCATCGCCGGCCTTGGAGGTCATCCGCGAACTGTTGAGTTTGACACCGGCCAGCACGTTCTCTTTGACCGACATCGTCGGGAACGGATTCGGCCGCTGGAACACCATGCCCACCTCGCGGCGCACGTCCACCGGGTCGATGCTCTTGCCATAGAGATTCTTGCCATCCATGCTGACCTGGCCCTCGACGCGAGCGCCGGGAATGACCTCATGCATGCGGTTCAACGTGCGCAGGAATGTTGACTTGCCGCAGCCGGAGGGGCCGATGAAGGCGGTCACCGAGCGAGCCTGCACCGCCATGTTGACATCCGCGACGGCATGAAAACTGCCGTAGTAGATGTTGAGGTCTTGAACTTCAATCCGTTTGGACATTCAGTGATTCTCCGTAGTTCTTTAACGGCCGGTCTTCGGCGCGAAGACTTTGGCGATCAAGCGAGCGGTCAGGTTCAGGGCGATCACGATGAGCACCAGGATCAGCGCGGCAGCCCAGGCGCGCTCAAGGCTGGGGTCACGGACCCCTGGATTCAGTGGTTTGGTGAACATTTCGTAGGCGTAGACCGCCAGCGTCTGCATCGGTCCGCTGAGCGGGTTGTAGTTCAGGGCGTAGAAGCCGCCAACGGCCACCAACAGCGGTGCAGTCTCACCGATCACCCGGGCGATGGCCAAGGTCACGCCTGAGGCAAGCCCCGAGGCGGCGGTCGGCAGGACGATCTTGTAGATGGTGCGCCACTTGGGCACACCCAGCGCCAATGAGGCTTCGCGCAGCTCGTTCGGCACGATCCGCAGCATTTCTTCGCTGTTGCGCACCACGGTCGGGATCATCAGCACCGACAGGGCGATGGCGCCAGCAAAACCGTTCTTGGTGCCGATCCCGAAGAGCGCGCCGAACAGGGCGAAGGCGAACAGACCGGCCACGATCGAAGGGATACCGGTCATGACGTCCACGAAGAAGCGGAGCATCTTGGTCAGGCGAGGCTGGTCGGCATACTCCACGAGATAGATCGCGGCAAACATGCCGATCGGCACCGAGATCAGCGCTGCAAGACCGGTAATGATCAACGTGCCGAAGATCGCGTGATACGCGCCACCAATGAAGGGGCCGGTGCCGTCGGAGTAGGCCTGATCGGCCAACCCGGTGATGCCATTCATGGTCTGCTGCAAGAAGTCGGGGTTGAACGCCCTCGGTATGCCGTTCACGATGACGGTCAGCAACAGCGAGACCAGCGGCAGCAACGCCAACGCGAACGCGCCGTAGACCAAGGCCTTCATCAGTTGGTCTTTGCCCACCCGCTGGCCGGCGATCTGACGGTGCGAGACATAGGCGGTGACGACATAGACCAGGTACCCGATAACCGCGCTGAGTGCGATGTTGCCGGTGACCAGCCAGGCCAGTACCGCAACGACCACTCCAACGCCGAAGGCCACCAGGCCCAGACGCGCCGGGGCCGGGCGCACCGGTGAACTGGTCACGCCTTCCCATTGATCCAAGCGCGACCCGCCAGGCGCGGCCTTCTCGGTCTTCGTCTCGGGGGGCGTGCTTTGGGTTGAGGTACTCATCAGTTCGCTCCGGAGAACTCGGCGCGCTTGCTGACGATGTAGCGCGCGAACAGGTTGACGGCGAGGGTGATCAGGAAGAGCACGAGACCAGCCGCGATCAGCTCGGAGAGTCGTAGACCCGAGGCTTCGGGGAAGTTCAGCGCGATCTCGGAGGGAATGGTGGCGTTGCCGGTGCCGATCAGGTTCAGGCCCAGCGCTCCCGGCGACAGGATGATCGTCACCGCCATCGTCTCGCCCAGGGCACGACCGAGGCCGAGCATGGTGCCACCGATGACGCCTGGCTTGCCGAACGGGAGCACGGCGGTGGTGATCATCTCCCACTTCGTGGCACCGAGTGCCAACGCCGCCTCCTCGTGCAGCTTCGGGGTCTGGAGGAAGACCTCACGGGACACGGAGGTGATGATCGGCAGGATCATCACCGCCAACACCAAAGAAGCCGTCAGCAAGACGCGGCCCGTGTTGGACGCGTCCTCGAAGAGCGGAATCCAGCCCAGGTATGCCTCCAACCACTCGTACAGCGGCACCACCGCCGGAGCGAAGACCTGCAAGCCCCACATACCGAACACCACACTGGGCACCGCGGCCAGTAGGTCGATGACAAAGCCGATGGCATTGCCGATACGGCGGTTGGCGTAGTGGGAGACAAACAAAGCAATCCCGACGGCAATCGGAGTCGCCACGGCGAGCGCGATCACCGAGGCCACCAGGGTGCCGATGACCAACGGGAAAACGTAGGAGGCAAAGCCGTTGCCTCCGCTGATTTGCTCCGGAGAAGCGCTGAGGACCGGCGCGGCCTCAATCATCAGGAAGGTCGCGACGCCGGCCAACGTGGCGAGAATGAGGATGCCGGACCCCAACGATGCGCCACTGAACAGCACGTCGCCGAGCCGTTTGGG
>JBATUU010000113.1:0-4981 GCA_049671385.1 Ornithinimicrobium sp.
TCACTGGTGTCGATGGTGCAGTCGGCACCGAGATGGTCGAGCAGGTGAAAGAGGTACAACGGGATATCGTCGTAGGCACCAGCGGAGACATTCGTCATAGAGCTGATCCCGGAGAGTCGCGGGTTGAGCTCACCGAGGTAGACCTCGTCGTCATTGAGATCGACCAGGACGTCGACCTCGAATACTCCTTCGTAACCCTCTTGGCGCAGTCGATCCCCCAATTTGCTGACGTGGGAGATGGCGCGCTGGCGCTGATCGGCATTGAGGGCCTCGGGATAGACATCGTTGCCACACCAACCACCCTTGTATGGCGTGAGCTCGCTGTAACCCGTCAGGTCGGTCATGAAGGGGCCCACAACGGTGCCGCTCTTGGTGTTGACCGCCTCGACGGCAACTGCCCGATTGTCGATCCGTTTCATCACCTTGACTTCCTCGCCGACCACCTCCGAGGCCACCTTGTTCCACTCCTCCTCCGAGGAGACGAAGTACGTGGTTTTGCCGGAGTCGCCGTAGGCCAACTGCAGCACCCAGTCGGTGCCTACCCCTGCCTCTTCGGCCTGAGCCAGCAGATCGTCCCACGACTCGACGGTCGTCATGACGTTGGGCACGCTCGCCGCACCTGCTTCATTACCCAAGCGGGTGGTGACCATCTTGGAGTCCAGGTGGCTCTGGAGATCGAAGGTGGGGTGGATAATCTCCCATCCCGCTTACTTGCAAATCCGTTCGGTGTCCTCATCGAAGTAGACCATTGTGATCTTTGGGGTGCGTCCGGTGCGCTTAGCCGCCCCGTCGATGTGCGCAACCACGTCCGGATGAGTCAGCAGGTAGTTGTTGATGTCCTCGCCGGTTTCGAACTGGTCGTGCTCGATCTCTACCGGCACAAAGACACGTGGGTGATAACCATCCCAGGAGTCGAAGTAGGAGATCATCGAAAAATTGCGCACCCAGCGGTCCATGCCGAGCAAGTTGAAAGCCGTCGCTCCCAGGAAAAACACGGGAGTCTCGTTGGTCCGGAAGAACGTGCGGATCTCCGACATATTCTTCAACTGTCGAGTCTCGACAGGGGCCTTGGCGTCAGTCGACATGGACAGCTCCTTGGGTGGGGACGAGGCCTCGGCAGACCGTCGGGGTGTGGACATCTTTGCGTAGCTGGCCCGCAGGCTCAACCAGATGCTCTGAAGTCTCTTAGCGACGGACCGCAATGTCATGGTTTGCCCCACCATCTCTGGCCGCAGCGCAGGCTCGCGCACAGGCGTAGGTAGCCGATAGCAAGGCGGGGTTACTCGGCTCTGGCCACGTCGACAACTTGACGAGGACCGTGTCGCTGGCGCCATCCATCCACAACATCTGACCGTGGACTCCGAGTGCCAGCAGCTCGCGACCACCTCGCTGGGGCACCCAGAACTGGTTGCGGTAAGACCCCTGGGTCTCGCTGTCGGCATCACCGGGATTGCCCTGGCGCAGGTCCTTGACAAAGTAGGGACTGACGACTTGATGACCACCGATCGCTCCTGAGTTGAGGATCATGGTGCCGAGCTTGGCGACATCCGCAGCGCTCATAGCCAGCCCACCGGAGTGGATGACATCTCCTTGGACATCCTTGGCGAAGACCGCGCCGACACACCCCAGTGGACCGAATACCATCTCATCCGCGAGCACGTCCATAGCGACGCCCGTGGCGCGCTCGATGACCCAACCGAGTGCCTCGGTGTCCAGTGAGCGGTAGCAGAAGGGTCCTTCGTGACGTCCCACCCGCTCGATCCCAGACACCATGTCGTGGACAGAGCCGTACGGCGCTTGGGGCGAACCGTCCTGGGTTGCCACGAGGTGGGCGAGCTCACCGCCGGCGTCGTGGGTCTCGTGGTGGTCTCCGCCAGTGCGCATATCCAGCAGATCACGCACGCTCGTGCCCCGGTAGCCGCCGCCCGCAATCTCTGGGACGTAGGTAGCAGACCAACGGTTGGGGTCGAGATCACCGCGCTCGATCAATGCCCCGGCAATCACGCCAACCACTGATTTGGAGATCGAGAACAGTGGCGCGACAGGACTCGACGCCGCCGGGTCTGCTGACCAGTGGGCGACCCGCTCGCCCCCCTGGATGACCAAGAACTCAGTGGTGTGGCTCTGCGTCAGGAACTCCCCAAGGGGCAGCCTCGCACCCTCGCTTCCAGTGACATTCATACCCTGGAGCTGACCGAGACCCAACGACGAGTCCGTGTGCATGGCCACGACCGTACTACCCCGCACGCCGCCCCTCGGCCGGATCACGCCGTGTGCGGTGAGGAGTCGGGCGCACTGGCCAGATGGCGATAGGACCCCGCGTCACTGGCTGATGAACGATCTGTCAGCCTTGATTGCGTGAGCATCGAGGTTCGGCTGATCTTCCCGCATCAACTGTTCGTGGAACATTTCGATGCACCCAGCGGCACAACATATCTGCTGGTCGAGGACGACCTGTTCTTTCGGCAGTATGCATTCCATGCGCAGAAATTGATCTTGCATCGGGCCTCCATGCAGCGGTTCGCCGACACCCTGCGCGAACGCGGTCACGAAGTGCGAGAGGTTTTGACCGATGCCCGCCGTACCAGCATGCAGGGGCTGTCGCAGACTCTTCGGGATCTGAGTCCCGTGGGGATCAGCTACTACGACGTGGTGGATGACTGGCTCGGTCAGCGACTGACACGCGTGCTGGCCGAACTCGAGCTGACCGAGCGCACCGAGCTGCTCGAGTCGCCCAATTTCATCTGCACTCGCGCAGAGATCGAGCAATGGTTTGCTGGCCACAAGGCGCGGATGAACACGTTCTATCAATGGCAGCGCACCCGGCTGGACATCTTGATGGATGACAAGCAACCAGCCGGGGGTCAATGGTCTTTCGATGAGGACAACCGCAAGAAACTGCCCAAAGGCCACACTGTCCCGACCGTCCCCGAGCCTGCTCGCCATGAACAGGTTGAAGCAGCGATCGAGTGGGTGCAGAAGGAATTTCCCGACGCGCCAGGCAATGCCCAGTCCTTTGCCTGGCCGACGTCTCACGCGGAGGCGGAATCGGCCTACGAGACATTCCTGAGCGAACGGTTTGCTCAGTTCGGTCCGTACGAAGATGCGATCAGCAAGCATCATCCATACCTGTTCCACGCAGTGCTGACACCAGGCTTGAATATTGGGCTGGTCGACCCTCGGCATGTGGTGGAACGTGCTCTCGACGTCGCCGAAGACGAGCGCACTTCTTTGGCCTCAGTTGAGGGCTTTGTCCGGCAGGTCATCGGGTGGCGCGAATACATGCGAGCGACCTATCACCTCTGGGGCCCGCGGATGCGCACCGCGAACGACCTGCAACACACTCGGTCACTGGACGCCGGATGGTGGAGTGCGACAACAGGTCTGGAGCCAGTAGATGTGGTCCTTCGGCGGGTCTTGGACAGCGGATATGCCCATCACATCGAGCGATTGATGGTGTTCGGCAACGCTCTGTGCCTGCTGCGGATCGACCCCGATGAAGTCTACGAATGGTTCATGGAGATGTTCATTGATGCCTACGACTGGGTCATGGTCCCGAATGTGTATGCGATGAGTCAGTTTGCTGCAGGCGCCGCCATCACGACCAAACCCTACGTTTCCGGCTCGAACTATCTGAAGAAGATGTCGGATATGCCACCCGGACAATGGCGCGAGGACTGGGACGGACTCTTTTGGACCTTCGTCGAGGATCACCGAGACGTCTTTGAGACCCACTATCGTTCCCGAATGATGACGCGCCTGTGGGACGGCTTCGATGGAGACACGCAGGCCGCTCACCGGAGCCGGGCGCGGGAGTGGTTGGGCTAGGTCCTACCTGCACGCGAGGAGTCACGGATAACCTCGACCGATGGAACTTCTGTGGACCGGCTGGACTCCCATCGTGCACAGCGCCGTCATTGTTGTGGCGGGCTACATCGTGCTCGTCTTCCTGTTGCGGATCACCGGCGCCCGCACGATGGCCCGGATGACGCCACTGGACTTCGTCTTGGCGGTGACGATCGGGTCCGCGTTCGGGCGGACTATCACTGCATCGGAAGTGCCCCTGATCCAAACACTCTTTGTGGTCACGTTGCTGATCGGTCTTCAGTGGATCGTTGCGGTCGGACGTGCCCGGTATGTCTGGGTGCGCCGCACCGTCGATAACCCACCGGTATTGCTGTGGTACGACGGCGTGATGATCAACAAAGCTCTGCGCCGCCACCGCCTCACCGAGGAAGACGTTCACACGGCGGCTCGTCAGGCAGGACATGGGTCCTTAGAACACCTCAAGGCCGTGATCATGCAACAGGACGGGGCTCTCGGTGTCATCGGTAACGAGACTTTAGGAGATGGCTCGACTCTTCTGCCGTATGTCGAAGGGCACACCTCACAGACGGAAACGCCAGAGCGCCCCACATAAGGACGCTCTGGCGTGTTCTGCTTGTATCCGGAGCAGATCAGTCTTGCAGAGATGCCTTTCGGCTCTCGAGCACCTCGTCGACCAAGCCGTACTCCTTGGCTTCCGCGGCGATCAGAATCTTGTCCCGCTCGATGTCCTTGCGGACCTCCTCGACCGGCTTGTTTGAGTGCAAGGCCCAGGTCTCCTCCAACCAGGTCCGCATCCGCAGCACCTCGTTGGCCTGGATCTCGATGTCACTGGCCTGGCCGTAGTCACCACCGGCGAGGGCTGGCTGGTGGATCAGGACGCGGGCGTTCGGGAGGGCGAACCGCTTGCCCGGGGCCCCGGCAGCCAGGATGACGGCCGCAGCGGACGCGGCCTGGCCGACCACGAAGGTCTGCACATCCGGTCGGATGTACATCATCGTGTCGTAGATCGCTGTCAGGGCGGTGAACGAGCCACCAGGTGAGTTGATGTACATCAGGATGTCGCGGTCGGGGTCCTGGCTTTCCAAGACGATGAGCTGGGCGATGATGTCATCGGCTGAGGCCTCATCGACCTGAACGCCGAGGAAGATGATGC
>JBATUU010000114.1:0-2869 GCA_049671385.1 Ornithinimicrobium sp.
CGCCGGGACACGATCGAGGCCAACTACGACGCCGCCCCGGTGCCCCTGACCACCGTGCTGAGCGGTCCCGACGATGACTTTCAGCCGGTCGATGACTGGAGCCGCGTCGAGGTCACCGGCCAGTACCGTGTCGAGGACCAACTGCTGGTGCGCAATCGCCCCTACCGTGGGGTCTTCGGGTATGAGGTGTTGGTTCCGTTTGAGCTGGAACCAGGGGGGGCCGCTGACGTCGACCTCGTGGTGAATCGGGGGTGGGTCGAGAATGCGCGGGACGCAGCCACCTTGCCGCAGGTGCCTGATCCGCCGACCGGGACTGTCACGATCAGCGGATGGTTGCGACCCTCGGAGGAAGACCTGGGCCGCGATCTGCCGGCCGGCCAACTCGCATCGGTCAACCTCGGCCAGGCACAGGATGCGATAGGGCGTCCGACCTTCGATGCCTACCTCTCATTGGACTCCGAGGTCGGGGGCGCAACAGTTCAAGCGCGTCCAGCAACGGCTGACCCGCCGGACACCGGCGTGGGCGTGAACTTTGCGTATGCGCTGCAGTGGTGGATCTTTGCCCCCATCGGATTGGTCCTGGTGTTCCTCATGGCGCGCCGCGAGGTCCGCGACGAGGAGGACGCCGCCCTCGGAGTGGGCGGCCCGCCCACTCCTGCCCCAGCGACCGTGGGTGCGAAGAAGAGCCGCATCTGGGACGACGAAGACGAGTAGACCCGCCCCGTCGGGCGTCGATGACCAGGTCAGGCCGGGGTGGCGGCGCCACCTCGGGAAAACTGGGTTTCGTAGAGCATCCGATACATCCCCCCCTGCTCGAGCAACTCGTCATGGGTTCCTTGCTGCACGATCCGCCCCCGGTCCAGCACCACGATGGTGTCAGCGTCGCGGACGGTCGAGAGGCGGTGCGCGATCACGATCGACGTACGACCCGCCAGCGCCTCGTCGAGCGCGCGCTGCACGGCAACCTCGGACTCGCTGTCCAGATGCGCTGTAGCCTCGTCCAGCACCACGACGGAGGGTGACTTCAGGAGCAGGCGAGCGATAGCCAGGCGCTGCTTCTCCCCGCCCGAGAGCCGGTGACCCCGATCCCCCAGCACCGTGTCCAGTCGGTCGGGCAGTCCGTTGACCAGGTTCCACACTTGGGCGCCTCGAAGGGCGGCTTCCATCTGCTCCTCGCTGGCCTCGGGCGAGGCATAGAGGAGATTGGCCCGGATGGTGTCGTTGAACATGTGGGCTTCTTGGGTGACGACGCCGATAGTGTCTCGCAAGGAGTCGAACGAGGCGTCACGAAGGTCGACACCCCCGATGGTGATGGCCCCTTCCACGGGGTCGTACAGCCGGGAGATCAACGTGGTCAGGGTCGACTTGCCCGCGCCGCTCGGCCCGACCAGAGCGACCATCGAGCCGGGCGCGATGTCGAGGTCGATGTCGAAGAGCACCTGGCGCCGATCCAACGACTCCGCGTCGGGTCGCAACTCCAGGGAGGAGATGGCGACCTCGTCGGCGGCGGGGTAGGTGAAGTCAACGTCCTGCAGGCGTACGCCGACCATTCCACCCGGAATCGACACCGGATCTTCGGCTTCGGCCACGAGCGGGTGCAGGTCGAGGATCTCAAAGATCCGTTCAAACGAGACCAGCGCGGTCATCACGTCGACACGAGCGTTGGACAAAGCGGTCAGCGGCCCGTAGAGCGATCCCAACAGCGCAGCCATCGCGACCAGCGTCCC
Organism: Ornithinimicrobium sp.; assembly: GCA_049671385.1. Taxonomy (GTDB): domain Bacteria; phylum Actinomycetota; class Actinomycetes; order Actinomycetales; family Dermatophilaceae; genus Ornithinicoccus. The sequence continues at coordinate 1,728 of JBATUU010000114.1, forward strand.
CACCGAAAGCGACCCCGAGATGGCCAGGATCCCGCCGAGACCGTAGACCAGAGCCGTGGCCAAGGCGGCGACGAGACCCAGGCCCGCGGCGAAGATGATCCGGTTGACCGAGATCGCGACACCGGCGTCGCGCACTCCTTTGGCGCGGGCGGCATACTCCTCGGCCTCGGTCTGGGGTCGACCGAAGAGGCGGACCAGCATCGCGCCGGCCACGTTGAACCGTTCGGTCATCCGCGAGGCCAGCTCGGAGTTGAGGTTCATCTGCGTGCGGGTCAGCTTTGACAGGCGGCGTCCCATGAAGGAGGCCGGGACCAGGAAGATCGGCAGAAGCAGGACGGCCAGCAGGGTGATCTGCCAGGACAGGCTCACCATGGTGACGCCCACGATGATCAACGTGACGACGTTGCTGACCAAGCCGGACAAGATCGAGGTGAAGGCGGTCTGGGCACCGATGACGTCGGTGTTGAGCCGGTTGACCAGGGCTCCGGTCTGGGCACGGGTGAAGAAGGCGATCGGCTGACGCAACACGTGGCCGAACACCTGGGTCCGCAGGTTGAGGATCAGGCCCTCGCCGATGCGCGAGGAATACCACCGCGTGATGACGACGAGCAGCGCGCTCACCACGGCCAGAGCCGCGACGATGGAACCGAGCGAGATGACGACGCCACGGTCGTCTTGCAGCACGCCGTCGTCGATGATGCGCCCGAGCAGCAATGGGGTGGCGACCACCAGCGAGGCGCCGATGACGGTCAAGATGAGGAAGATGGTGATCTCGCGCTTGAACGGCGCCCCGTAGGTCAGCACTCGGCGAGCGGTGCCCTCCTGCAGAGTCTGCTTGGTGACGCTCTTGTCCTTGCCGAACATCCGGAAGACCGGTCCCCCGCTGAACCCCGTACCCATCGTCATACGCACAACCACGCTTTCTTTGTCGGCGGATGAACGCCGCAAGGGCTGGGTGCTATTCCGGTGGGCCGACCCCACGATGGTCGTCCGTGGAACCATCTCCAGATGAGCAATGACATGTCGCCCGGATCTGCCAGCCCTCGAGTCGCGGTGATCGGAGCCGGCATCGTAGGGCTGTGCACGGCCTACACTCTGCTGCTGCGCGGAGTGGATGTCACCGTTTACGAGCAGGGGGTGCC
>JBATUU010000115.1:0-3371 GCA_049671385.1 Ornithinimicrobium sp.
TGTGGGTGTTGAACTCACTATCCTGCATACAGAGCAGCCGGGGAAGGCGTCTCGTGCGACACATGGCGTTTCGGCGGCCCCACACCGACCACGTTTGGAGCACCATGGGCTTCCTCGACAAAGCCAAGGCCGCAGCCACCGACCTCGCAGCCAAGGCGGACACAGCTATTACCCAGGCCACTGCCGGAGGCGGCCAAGCCGAGACCGACCGTTTCGTGCACGACCTCGGGGTCATCGCCTACGCCGAGCACTCGGGCAAAGCGGTGGATCACGAGGCTCGAGATCGAGCGCTCGCCGGGTTGGATGCCATGGCGTCGCAGGGGCGGATTGGGAGCTTGAGCCTTTCGGAAGCTCCGCCGCCCGCACCGGGCATGGCCGGCCCCCCTCCCGCGCCCGGAATGGCTGGCCCGCCACCCCCACCTGGTGCTAGCGGCCCGCCCCCGGCGCCAGATCCTGCATCATCAGGTTCGTCATCGCCGGATTCATCATCGCCATCCCAGCAGCCCTCACGCCAGGCACCGCCTCCGCCTCCGCCGCCACCACCGCCTCCGCCCTCTCACTAACGGTTCTCTGAGGCGGTTCGTATTAGCGCCGGTTATGGTGATCGGCATGTTTGATGCAGCCGGTATGCGAGTGATGCGCGCGATCGCCGACCACGGCAGTTACACCGCAGCCGCTTCGGCCTTGGGCTACACCCAACCGGCGGTCTCACAAATGGTGAGACGTCTCGAGCAACGATCGGGCACGGTGTTGGTGGAACGCATCGGGCGCAATGTGCGCCTGACCGAAGCTGGTCAGACACTGGCCCGGCACGCCGTGCAAGTCCTCGCTGCGTTGGACAATGCCGAGAGTGAGGTTGCCGCTATCGCGGGATTGCAGGCCGGTCGGGTGCGTTTGATGGCCTTCCCATCGTCGTCGGCCACCATCGTGCCGCGGGCCTTGGCCAAGGTGGCCCGAGCCCACCCCAACGTCACGATCAAGTTCTCCGAGGGCGAACCCGAGGAGTCCTTGGCGGCGATCCGGCAGGGCCGCTGCGATCTGGCCGTGGCGTTCACATATGAAGGCGGTGCGCCCGGGACGACAATGGATCGTCTGCATGGCCTCGACGTCATCGAAATGCTGATCGAGCCTGTGCTCGTGGCCATGCCCGCCCACCATCGCCTGGCCGATGAGTCCGTGGTCGACCTGGCTGCGCTTAGCGATGATCCGTGGATTGCAGGCTGCCCACATTGCCGGGGTCACCTCCTGACGCTGTGCGAGCACGCCGGCTTCGAGCCCAATGTTGCGTTTGAAACCGAGGACTATGTGGCGGTATTGGGGTTGGTCGCAGCAGGTCTGGGCGTTGCCCTCGTACCTGCCCTGATCTTGCACTCGGTGACCCACGATGGCGTGGTCACCGCCGAGATCTCTCCGGCGTCTCAGCGCACCGTCCAGATCGTCACGACCCCAGATCTAAGGCGCGTCCCAGCGGTCAAGGCAACAATCGATGCGCTGCAGGCCAGCGCACGAGAGTTGGGCACCTCCGCGTATGCGGGGACAGCGCGCTAAGTCACGGCGACTGCCGACTTGCGATCGCCAGACCGTCCGACGTCGCGACGACGGCTATGTCGCCGTTGAGGTCGGTCCGAGCCACGCGCATACCTGACTGGCGAAGCAGAGCGATGGCACTCGCCGTGGGATGGCCGAACGAGTTGTCCTCACCGACGCCGATCAACGCGACCGAGGCGCCGCTGCCACTGAGCAACTCCCGGTTCTGATCCGCCGAGCCATGATGCGGGACCTTCAGCACATCAAAGCGCTGTCCACGCAGTGCCTGACGCACGCGTGCCGCCGCCATCGCTTCGATGTCGCCGGTGAACAAGATGCGGACCCCTGCGGTGTGAAGGTCGAGCACCAGGCTGCTGTTGTTCGCCAACGACTCTGCATGGCGACTCATAGGCAGCCGCGGCCACACCACACTGGCCTGGACAGCGCCGAGGGCAAGGGTGTCACCAGCCTGCACGGCGCGGGTCGGCACGTGGGCTGCGTGAAGGAGGGCGTGTACTTCATCCGCCGCTGTCGCCGGCTCTAAGACAGGAGTGAGGTATGCGGCGGCCACCTCGAATTCGGCCAGCACAGCGTGCAAGCCACCGACGTGATCAGCGTGAAAGTGGCTCAGCACGATGGCCTCGATCTGGACGATATCGAGATCGTGGAGGCACTGAACGAGGCGGCCATCCTCTGGCCCCACATCGATCACCACAGCCGATTGCGGAGGGGTTGGCACTACAAATGCGTCGCCCTGGCCGACATTGCAGGCGACGACGACGGATCGATCCGGTGGCCAACTCGCCGAGTTCGGCAACGGCACACTCAGCGCCAGGAGCACCACGACAGCTAAGAGGGCGATAGACCGGCGGCGCCGGATGTGGTGGTTCAACCAAGGCAGCGTAAGGACAACCACGATGCTCACCGCCGCAAGCGACCATGCTCCGAGAGCTCCGTCGAACCAGTCGATGTGACCGAAGGGCACCTTCGCACACATCCGCGCAACGCCAGCGATCCATAGAGCAGGTAACGCCGCCAGCCACGCGACGACCGAGCCCAGCGGGAGCCAGATCGAAGCGGTGATTGCAACTGCAATGCCGGACACCGTCGTCAAGGCGACCATCGGCGCGGCCAGCAGGTTGGCGAGCACTGCGATCACGGCAATGTCTCCTTGGAGAAGCACGATGATCGGCGCACAGACCACCTGGGCGGCCAGCGGGATGGCCACAGCATCACCGAGCACTGCGGCGCGTGCCGGAAGCGCTCGAGCGATGCCATCGGCCCACGGCCTTGCGAACACGACCAATCCGAGCGTCGCCACACAACTCAACGCGAAACCGTAGGACCGTGCCAGCGCCGGGTCGATACACAACAAGATCAGAATCGCTGCGGCCAACGCCGGTACCGTGGCCGAACGCCGAACGGTGCTCAATCCGGCCAATCCAATGAGCCCCATCACACCCGCCCTCAGCACACTGGGCTCGGGGCGGCACAACACGACAAACGCGATCAGTGCCAGCGCTCCCAGCGGGGCTCGCCAGCGACGTGGCACACCCACCCACCGGCTGAAGAGCACCACAGCCCCGAGAACGATAGCGACGTTGCTCCCGCTCACCGCACTCAAGTGACTCATTCCGGTATCCAACATCGCCTCGCTGAGGTCAGGCGGAGTCAGCGAGGTGTCACCGATCACCAGCCCGGGGATCAATCCGCGTGCATCCGCAGGCAGCGCGTCCACTGCCACGCGAAGTCGCTCGCGGACATAGTCGGCACCCGTCAGCAGTCGGGGCGGGTCCCCTTGAACGACGGGTCCATCCAGCGGCGTGAACACCGCAACGACGTCG
>JBATUU010000116.1:0-7335 GCA_049671385.1 Ornithinimicrobium sp.
ATTTCGCGACATCCAACAGCGGCTGACCGAACCAATCCGGTTGGCCATCGCGGGCAGGGTCAAGGCAGGCAAGTCGACGCTACTCAATGCCCTCATCGGCGAAGAGTTGGCGCCCACTGATGCGGGGGAGTGCACGCAGATCGTCACCTGGTACCTCTACGGCACCGCTCCTCGGGTGCGACTCTTCCCCGTCGATGGCCCACCCGTCGACCGGCCTTACCTTCGCGACGGAGGCGCGCTAGACGTTGACCTCGGCGGCCTTCGACACGATCAGGTGGACCATCTCGAGGTGACCTGGCCCGCTGGACGCCTGCGCGATGCGACGCTGATGGATACCCCCGGAATCGCCTCGATTTCAGCTGACATCTCCGCCCATACCGAACGAGCGCTGACGTCTACCCCGGACGCAGTGCCTGTGGCAGACGCGGTGCTCTATCTGCTGCGACATGCTCACTCAAGCGACCTGCGCTTCCTCGAGGCGTTTGGGTCCGAGGAGATGTTGGCTGGCACATCGATCAACACCGTGGGTGTGCTGTCTCGAGCAGACGAGATCGGGTCGTGTCGACTGGATGCAATGCAGGTCGCCGCGCGTGTGGCATTCCGCTACGCGGGTGATCACCGGCTACGTCGCTTGTGCCCGACGGTGCTGCCCGTGACTGGGCTGCTGGCACATGCTGCAGCGACCCTGCGCGAAAGCGAGTTCGCAGCTCTGGCTTCAATCGCCAAGGCACCGATCCAGGACAGCTCTGAGCTGCTCCTCACAGCAGACCGGTTCAGCGGCCGGGAATCGATCATCGACGTGCCTCTCGCCGACCGGGTCCTGTTGTTGGATCGCCTCGGCCTGTTCGGCGTGCGGCTCAGTGTCAAATTGATCAGCAGCGGAGAGTGCACCTCAGCGACACAGTTGTCGCACCGGCTCTCACGAGAGTGCGGGATCGAAGAGCTTCGCTCAGTACTAGCACGCCAGTTCACAGCGCGCAGCCGGCTGCTCCGCACACGGTCAGACTTAGCCGGAGTCCGGGCTTTGTTGGGAGCAGGCGCTTGCGCTGAGGGTGAGATGCTCCTCGGACGAATCGAACAACTCATCGCCAGCGACCGGGACCTCGATGAGATCAGGGTGTTGGAGAGCTTGCGATCTGGGGAGATCGAGTTGGCGACCGGACGGATGGAGGAGATGGATCGACTGCTCGGTGGCGCAGGCGACGACCCGGCTGCACGTCTAGGCACACCGTCGACTCAGCCAGCCGATCTTCGCTTCGCTGCCGAAGAGGCGCTAGGCCGTTGGCAGCGTCTTGCTGCTCACCCCCTGACCCCGAGAGCGACCCAGCGTGCAGCGCGTACAGCGATTAGGACTTTGGAGGCCATCCTGATGAGTCAGGACATGGACGGTCGAGCCTGACCTTTATCGTGCCAGGACATCGGTCGTGTGCCGATAACGGGTCAGATTAAGCCTTCGCGCAGGGCGTAGGCCACGGCATGTGAGCGGTTGCGCAACTGCAGCCTAGTGGTGAGGTCGTGCAAGACGTTCTTCACCGTCCGCTCGCTGTAGCAGAGGCGACAGGCGATCTCGGAGGTGTCGTGCCCGTCGGCTACGAGCCGCAGGATCTCGGCCTCTCGCGGCGCTAGGCCGCTGAAGGTCAAGCCTCTCGGAGTCAGGACCTGGCGTTGCAGACGCCCGAGTTGGTCCATCAACCGGCCGAGCATGTCGCCGGGCACGTCGCCTTCGCCGGCGGCGACTCGTACAACGGCGCGGACGAGGGCTTCAGCGGAGGCTTCACGCCTTCGCAGCAACCCGGCCACTCCGGCTTCGGCTGCCACCACCAGAGCCGCGTCGTCGACATCTGTCGCAACGAGCACGAGGCGGGGGGAGTCTCCGCGGCGCAGAGCCCGCAGCACCTGCGTGGTGTCTTCATCCACACAGTCGGCTACAACCACGGCCACGGCCGCATCGTCCACTGCGCTTTCAGCCACGATCCGAATCTCTGGGCGAGTGCGGAGCTGACTGATAACCCCGGCCTCCGAGATCGGGTCCTGACCATGGACAAACGTGAGAATCGGCTCCTTCATGGGTCCACTCCTGACTAGCGAGCACTGGATATCTTCAGGGACAGCATCCTCAGCCCAATCAACAAACGCTCAACAAACGCTCAACAGCGACCCATAACAGGCGTGGTCGATCCAGTCGGGTGTCGACCACGCCTGTTAAGTGAAGGGCGGGGCTCGAAATCGCCTCGCGACGGTCAGTCAATGAAGGTGGAGAGCCATTCCAGGTCGTCAGCCGCGTCGATTCGGTACACGCCGGAGGTGCCAGCGCATGTCGTGTTCACCCCGAAAGAGGTGAGACCAACAACCACGGACGTGTCCCTGACAAAGGTCGGCCCACCAGAGTCTCCGAAGCACGTACCACCGGTGTTGGCATTGCTTGACAGCACCACGAAGGCGTCTCCGAGTTTCCCACCAAAGAACTGTTTGTTACCGAGCAATTCACCGCCCGCTTTGAGTTTGAGCCAGTCCGCCTGATCCCCGCGCCCTTGTCCGTTACTGGGCGGGGTAGACCATTGCAATCCGTACCCCACCGTGGTGTAGGCGTCGCGATCCTTCTTCCGGCTCCCCAGTTGTTCATCCCAGTAACCCTGCTCGGGTAGCTGTCCGTAGGTTTCGAATGACGTGCCCTCTGCCAACGTCATGTTGTCAAGGACCGCTGAGTCATGTTGGAGGAACAAGCCATCGTCATACAGAGGGTGCAACTCTAGGTCGGCACTCCATGCGTCAGCGTCGAACTCACTGTCCTGGTCGATGGCTTCGTCGAACGTCAGGAACTCCAGGGAGGCTCGGACATCTTGCAGGTCATCCCCGTACCAGACTGCCGCTGCGTCAATGCCGCTTACACAGTGACCTGCAGTCAGGAACGTGTCGGCGTCCATCTGGGTGCCGGTGCAGCGACTGTCGGCCTGCAACTCGGTGTCGTCCGCCTCGCCGTCACCATCGGTGTCAACCGGGGTCTCGACGTAGAGAATTACCAGGCCGACATAGGGATGCTCTCCGTCATCGGCCTCACCGTACTTAATTGCAGCAGCGGGTGCCGCGCTCGTAGCGACTAGAGCCGCGCTGGCCATTATCCCTAGCAACATTCTTTTTGCATTGCGTGTTCCTCTCCTGGTGGACGTTGTGTATTTTGCACGCTAGCCCGATATATGCCGCGCGGCGAGGCATATCTGTGAGGACGACAGGGCCAGGTTGCTGACCCGCCATTGAGACAAGCTGGCGCGGTTAGAGTGTGCCGAGTTGTCGCGTCGGTGTGTAGAGGAGTTTTTCTGTGTCCAGTCAGGTCGTCGTCTCCCTCGAGAGCGGGTCCGCCGAGGTCGAAGCCGGCTCCACCGTGGCCGAACTGTTTGCCGGTGATCGGCGCGTGGTCGTTGCGCGTGTGGATGGGGAGTTGGTGGACCTCGCTTACCCGCTGACCGGCGGGGAGCAGATCGAGCCGGTGACCATCGACTCACCCGATGGGCTCGAAGTTTTGCGGCACTCTTGCGCGCACGTGCTTGCCCAAGCGGTGCAGCAGACCCACCCGGACGCCAAGCTTGGCATCGGGCCCCCGATCCGCGACGGCTTCTACTACGACTTCGACGTCGCGCAGCCGTTCACCCCCGAGGACTTGAAGCGGCTCGAGAAGACGATGCAGAAGATCATCAACACCGGCCAGACCTTCGCCCGCCGTGCTGTCAGTGACGCCGAGGCAGCCGCTGAGCTGGTGGGCGAGCCCTACAAACTCGAACTGATCGGCCTCAAGGGTGGGGCAGGCAGCGACGTTGCCGAGGCCGCAGAAGGCGCGGATGTCGAGGTCGGCGGCGCCGAGCTCACGATCTACGACAACCTCGATCGGAGCGGCACGGCCGTCTGGGGTGACCTCTGCCGCGGGCCGCACCTGCCCAGTACCAAACTGATCGGCAATGCCTTCAAGATCATGCGCAGCGCCGCCGCATACTGGCGCGGCAGCGAGAAGAACCCGCAACTACAGCGCATCTACGGCACAGCCTGGCCGGACAAGGCCCAGATGAACGCATACCTGGAGCGCCTGGCTGAGGCGGAGCGCCGTGACCACCGCAAGCTCGGCACCGAGCTGGACCTGTTCTCCTTCCCCGAGGAACTCGGCTCCGGTCTGCCCGTCTTCCACCCCAAGGGCGGCGTGCTCAAGCGCGAAATGGAGGACTTCGTTCGCCGTCGGCACATCGAAGAGGGCTTTGAGTATGTGGGCACGCCCCACATCTCCAAGGAGCAGTTGTTCCACACCTCAGGGCACCTGCCGTACTACAAGGACACGATGTTCCCGCCGATGGCTTTCGAGGGCAGTGACTATTACCTCAAAGCCATGAACTGCCCGATGCACAATCTGATTTATCGAAGTCGTGGGCGGTCCTACCGCGAATTGCCGCTACGCCTGTTCGAGTTCGGCGCCTGCTACCGCTTTGAGAAGTCCGGCGTCGTGCACGGACTGACCCGCGTGCGTGGTTTGAATATGGATGACTCGCACTCCTACGTCACCCGCGAGCAGGCCCCTGGCGAGATCCGGCACCTGTTGGAGTTCGTGTTGAGCATCCTGCGCGACTTCGGACTCACCGACTACTACCTGGAGCTCTCCACGCGCGGTGACTCCGACAAGTTCATCGGCAGCGATGAGGACTGGGAGGCCGCGACCGACATGCTGTCGACCGTCGCCGCCGAGTCGGGTCTGGAGCTTGTGGCCGACCCCGGTGGTGCGGCCTTCTACGGGCCAAAGATCTCGGTCCAGGCCCGGGATGCCATCGGTCGCACCTGGCAAATGTCGACGGTTCAGGTGGACTTCAACCAGCCCGAACGCTTCGAACTGGAATACCAAGCCGCCGATGGCTCCCGGCAGCGCCCCGTCATGATCCACTCAGCTAAGTTCGGGTCGATCGAGCGTTTCGTCGGCGTGCTCACCGAGCACTACGCCGGGGCCTTCCCGCCGTGGCTTTCCCCGGTGCAGGTGATCGCCATTCCGGTCGCGGACGTCTTCGAAGAACACCTTCAGCAGTTGGCGGCCGTCTTGCGCGCTGAGGGCATCCGGGTCGAGGTCGACACCAGTGACGATCGTTTCGGTAAGAAGATCCGCACTGCCCAGAAGTCGAAGGTGCCCTTCATGCTGATCGCCGGCGAAGAGGACCAGGCCGCCAGCGCTGTCTCTTTCCGGTACCGCGACGGCAGCCAAAAGAACGGGGTGCCGGTGGCGGAGGCCGTCCAGGAAATAGTCACCGCGGTGCGGGAACGGCGTCAGGCTAGTCCCCAGGCTGCGATGCCTGATTAGGGCGGCCACTGCAATCCATTCCACCGTCCCCGCGAGGCTCGCGTGCGATTGCGCGTGCGTATGTCTGCGACCAGTTCGTCCAGTTTGGCCTGATCGCCGAAGTGGCGCTCTACGACCGGATGCCACCAGGTGCTGTCTGCCGGGTGAGCAATGTAGAGGTCCACGGCGTTGAGTACCGGCACCAATTCCTGGGGTACGGTCCCCCCGGACTGGGTAAAACTCCTCCCTTCGGCCGCGGCTCGACGGGCTCCGCTAGCTGCGAGGTCGGCGCCTTGACGATCACGGTTGCGACGGTCGGCCGGGTCGAGGTGCGGTCGATCTGGAGCGTGAGAGATCCGCGTGTCCAGCGTCGATCCACCTGACCACGCCAGCTCCATCAGCGAGACCATATGACGGTCGGCCTCGATTGCCAGGTCTCTATGCAGGTCAAAAAACGCGGACTCCAGGCTGGCGCCATGGACGTGACCTTGACCGGGCTCGGCATCAGCATCATCCGGTTCTCTATGGTCAGGGTGGTCTTTGGAAACCTCTGAATGTGAAGGTGGTAGGGGACCCGTGGGCAGTCGGCCTGCACGCTCGGACTCGGGGATCGTCAGGTCCCCGCTCTCGAGTTGATGCTCCAGAGCCGTCGCGTGTGATCGCGACTCTGTTCCGTGTTGCACCGCCTCCAGCCACTGTTCCAGGTGAGCTCGCTTAGCCGCAGGAATGTCTTCCACGTTCAGCAACCGCTCGACGGTGTCCATCAGATAGCTGTGCATCTGCTCCTTGAGTTGCTGGGTGTACGTAGTCACCAAATCACCGAGCTCCTGAGCAAGAACAGCGGCGGCGGCTGAGAGCTGGCTTCGTAAGACCCTCAGTCCTCCGAGGCCCGCTGTCATCCAGGCTGGCATACCGTCGATGAGCCGTAAGACCGCTCGTAGCAACATCCGGATCTCCTCGCGGTGCTCCCAGATCTGGCTACCGTCGGCATACAACTGCGCGTAGGACGGCACCGCTGCTGAGGGTGGCAAAGACAACGGGGAGACTCCGGTAGCCAGCCAGCGTCCTTCCAATCCGTTCTCCACGATGTCCGGTAAAAAGGCGGGGAGGTCCGGCACCTGCCACTTCTCTAGACGCGCAGACGGCAACTCCATGCCAGCGGCGTCCATCCCGTCCAGCAAGTAGACAAAGGCTGCCCCGGCGCGGTCAGTGGCCAGTTGCTCCTTGACATCTGTCCAGGTAGATCCTTCGGATTGCAGTGCCAACATTGTCCGGTCGATCGCCCGATCGACACTGGTGAACAGCGTCGGCAGCTTCGGAAGCAGCACGTGAGCGATGCTGATTTGAGTGTCCAAGGCCGTGAAAGTGCCGGTCGTGACAGCTTGGCGTTGTGAGCGGCCCGAGCCCACGGTTTCGTCAAAAAGGGTGTCCACCACGGGTCCGCGCGCCGGTGCACCAAGGATCTGTCGCCGGGTTGGCGCATGCCGCCGCTGCCCGAGGAGCCGATTCAGCGCGACCTCGATAAAGTTGGAGTGAGAGAAGTAGTCTTCAACGCCGTGCAGACCAGCGCCGAGTTGCATCCTGCCCTCCGGGCTCGACCCCAACGCGTGGGCCTGCATTAGCCGCGACTTAACCGACTCCGTCGTGTTGTAGATGTGCTGGGACAACCCTTGAGAACCGATCTCGAACAGGGCCGGATTGTGCACCTGAGGGCCGGGGACCGCTGAGCCAGCCAACGTGGGATCGCTGCGATCCGCCATCCCGGCTGGCCGAAGCGCCCCGCTCCCACCCCGTACCAGTACATCGCCGCCGAGGCTCATCCCGGCCGGGTGGTCCATGTGCTGCTCGGGCCGGTACATCCCGATGTTTGGTCCAGTCATGAGTCGTTGCGTTATTTCGGGACCGAACTCGAGTGAGGCCAGAGCCCGCAGAATCCCCTGGATCAAGCTCTCCGCCCCGCGGTTGCCGATTCCCGCACCGCCAGTGTGGGGACGCTGCGGCACGGTAGCGAGTGCCTCCAAACCAGCAGGAAC
>JBATUU010000117.1:0-2906 GCA_049671385.1 Ornithinimicrobium sp.
CGTTTGGCGGTGACGCCCGCGCCGATGGCCGCTACTATAGCCACCCCCGCAGGCAGGCTAACGGTCCAGCCGTTCAGCGCCTCAAGCACCGCGGTAGCGCTTCGCTGCTCACCACGAGCGGCGGGCATGTGCGACAAGTAACCGGCGTGCGCATCTCCATCCATAGTCTCTTCGTCGGACCGGCTCGGAGAGGCTGCGCCAAGTCGCTCTCATGGCGCAATCCGCTTCGCTCTAGTGAAAACTGCGAGGCGCGTCTTTCTGCCGCAATTGGGCTATGTGTCGACTCTCCATGGATTGTGCTGCTGAGGGTGTTCCACGGCGCCGGGTCCTTATCGTTCGCGTCGCTTCTTGGGCCACGGTCAAGGCGCGGCGTTGGTGTCGATGACGGCGACGCCTCCAGCGCGCCAGGCGTCCAGAAGTCGCCCGTCACCAGCAGCTGCGACGAGGTACTCGTCGTTGACGGCGACCGCGGCGGCGTAGTGGACCGAGTCGTAGCCTCGCAAGCCACGATCCATCGCAGCTTGGGCTGCGGCGGCCATTAGCTGTGCATCGAGTTCCACGACGTCGAACTCTGACCACAGGTCGATCAGCAGCTCACGGCCCCCGTCGTGCTCCTCGCTGGTGATCCTGCCGAGACGCTGCGCCGCCGCCAGAGCGGCTGCGGCCTCGATGTATGTGAGTCGAGTGGTGACCAGACGGTCGGCAGCGTCCCATAAGGAGCCACACGTCTGGGAAGTGGGTTCGTCGATGAGCAGCGGGACGTAAGCGGAGGTGTCGAGGTAGAGGATCACCTCCGCTGTTCGCTCACCAAGTCGCTGACTGTGCCGGACGTTGTGAGTGGTGTCGGTCTCGGCGCGCGGCGGCGACGACCGGGGGTGACCCGACCTTCGGCCTTGAGACGCTCCAGCGATGTCGGTGCGCCTGCGGGCACGATCCGGGCGACTGGCTGACCGTGGTCCGTGATGGTGATGGTGTGCCCTTCACGGACTGTGGCCAAGTGCCTACTCAGGCCGTCGCGTAACTCGCGGACTCCGATATCCATGATTGGCCCTCTCATTGTGGCGCTTTTGCACGTGGCTAGTATAGCCACACGTAGGCGCTCAGGCGCTGCGGTGCTCTTCTCCGGTAGAAGCCAGGATCAGAGCGACCGTCTGCGCGGGCTGGTCCCACATCGGGAAGTGTCCGCACCGCTCGAACCAGTGGAGCTCGGCGTCGGGGAACAGCTTCATGGCCCGGGGTGCTTGCGCCGGCAGGGTGACCCGGTCCTGCCGGCCCCAGCCGATGGTGACCCGTCCCGGCGTCGTCCCTGAGGAAGCCCCCTCCTGCAGCGGCCCGTGGACGAGGGCGTCGAGCGCGTCATACAGCGAGGTGGCCTTCGCGAAGCTGCGCATCTCACGCAACGTCACCTGCTGGGACAGCCGCCACGGGGCCGCCGAGAACTGGCTCAGCAGCGCGGTGCGACCGACCGGGTTGCCCATCAGTAGGGGCATGGCCGGCTGCAGGCCCAGCACGAGCGGGAGCGAGGCACGCAACGAGACCTCGAAGAAGCGGAGCTCACCGGGGCTCCAGAAGCCGCCCGGGTCAAGCGCGACCGCGTCGCCGCCCACGCCTCGCCGCGCGAGCTCCAACACCATCCGTGCACCCATCGAGCTGCCCACCGTGTCGACACCGTCCAAGCCGTGGTGGGCGATGAAGTCGGCCACCGCGTCGGTCAGAGCCGCGATGGTCACCTCGCCCTCGAGCGGTGGGGTGTCGCCGAATCCCGGCAGGTCCACGACAATGACGTCCCGCTCGCGGGAGAGGTCCCCCAGGATCGGGCCCCACGAGCGCCAGCTGGCGCCCAACCCGTGGAGCAGGAGGAGCGGCCTGCCCGTGCCGCGGCGTTCGAAGTGAAGGGTGCTCATGCGGTCCTAGCCTTCCAGATCAGGGTTACGGGGTGCCGCGCTGGGGCAACGACTCATCCGTCGAGGGCGCGGAGGTCCGTGACGGAGCCCGCACAAAGACCGACAGGACAGCGACGACGAGAGGCAGGACAGCCAAGCACACCACGGGTAGGTGGTAGCCGCCGGAGAGGTCCCGGCCGACCGAGAGCACCAGTGGGCCGGCCGCGGTCGACGCCAGGTTGATGGCGGTGGCCACCCCCCGGATCGACCCGATGTGCCGGGTGCCGAAGTAGCGGGCGAACGCCGCGGCCTCGATCCCCCGGATGCTCCCGCCAGCGGCTCCAAGGACCAGCCCGTAGACGATGGCCGTCCACCCGGGGCTGATCGTGGGGATGAGCAGCAAGGCCGCAGCCATGGTGACCATCGAGAACGTCACGCAGTATTTCGGGGGAACCCGGTCGGACAATGCGCCGGCGACCAACGTCGCCGCGATGCCGGTCAGCGTCTGCGGCAGGAAGTTAGCTGCCGCTTCGAGCGAAGAGAGGCCCTGAGCGCCGAGGATGGATATCTGGTGGAAGGCCAGCGCCGTGCTCAACAGTCCGGTCGCGGCCAGGCCGGCGGCGATGACCCAGAACATGCCGGTCCGCGAGGCCTCGGCGAAGGTCCAGGAGTCCACATCCTGCGCGGGTGGGGTCGTGACGTCGATGGCTCCGTCGCTGACCGGTGGCTGCTGTGGGGTGCGAGGTAGGGCCAGCGCTATCGGGGTGACCACGCACAGCACCGCAAGTGCTTCGTAGCGCCACGCCTGCGCCATACCGATATCGGGGATGACGGCGGCCAGGAACACGGGGGCCAACGAGATGCCTCCCGAGCCCACGGCCGTGGCGATGCCGAGGGCCAACCCGCGCCGATGGGTGATGGTGCGAGCCACCACCGTGGTCGCTGCGAGCGACAGTGCCCCTTGCCCGGCCATCCGCACGCCGATGAACCCCGCCGTGAGCCCGACGATGTCCCCAGCCAGGC
>JBATUU010000118.1:0-5220 GCA_049671385.1 Ornithinimicrobium sp.
GGTTGCTTGAGCTAGGACGTGTTGCTTGAGCGGGGTATGCGGTGTCGTGCGGCGGTGATGATCTCCGCCTCGCGGCCGCGTCCGACCACGGTGCACGCCAGGATCTCGCCCTTGTCCATCGCTGATCGATCCAGCCGGCGCAGGAGCTGCTTGACGCCGTTGGTGTCGGCATGGGGCAACAACTGACGGATGACTTCGTTCAACACCGGGCCGTGGGTGCAGATCGCCACGCTGCGCCCGGCCAAAAACACGTTGGTCAGGTGTTTGGCTACCTTGTAGGGCTTGGCTTCGAAGCCCTCCTCGGACAACCCGCGCTTGGTGCTCAACGGCACGACCGACTCTTGAGCAAACGGCGCCATCGTGTCGTGGCAGCGCGTCGACGGCGAGGTTAGGATGCGTTCGGGGGCGTAGGCCCGCAGGATCGGCACCATTTTGGTGGCCCGCCGCTTGCCGACGGTCGTCAACGGGCGAATCATGTCGGGGCGACTCCACGCCTTGCGCGGCATCGACTTGCCGTGCCGGACGACCAGCAGCGACCACGTGTCCAACCGCGCCTCGTGCGCGAGCGCAACCAGAGCCTTGAGCTGGTGCGTGTCACGCGGGTAGGTCAACCGCCGAGCAGCCTTCTCGGGGGTCATCCAGACCACTTCGTCGATCTCGTGCTCCAGGGCCCCTGAGCCTCCGATCGGGCTGGCTGCCCAGTACTCAACGCGCTTGCTCAGTGGACGCCCGCTCTGATTCCCCAACGAATAGGTCTGGGAGGGCAATCGAGCGCCGAGACGCACCACCAACCCGGTCTCCTCAACCGTTTCCCGGGCGGCCGCAGCTGCCCAGTCCTCACCCCGGTCTAACTTGCCCTTGGGCCAGGACCAGTCGTCGTACCTCGGGCGATGCACCAGGGCCACCTGCAACTTGCCCTTCTTGCGGCGCCACGGCAGAGTCCCGGCGGCGCGAACGACGGTGCCGCGGCGGTTGTCGGGGTCGCGATCTCTACGAGCCTGGGAAGGCACCATGACCTCAAGAGGTTGGACGCTCATCGCCGCCGGCCCGGGCGGCGCCTGGCGGCATACTTTGCGATCAACTCCGTTTGCAGATCTGCAAGGGGGAGGCCGTCGTCGCCCAGGTGCTGGCGGATCCACTGGCCGTTCTCGCCCAGCTCCCAACGCGCGATATCACTGATGAGTCCCCGATCCAGCAGCTTCATCAGGGCCTTGACCTGCGACTCGTCGCTCACCGGGACGAGCGCCTCGACGCGACGGTCCAGGTTGCGGTGCATCAGGTCGGCCGAGCCGAAGTAGACCACCGGCTCACCACCGCCGCCGAAGGCAAAGATCCGTGAATGCTCCAAGAACCGGCCGAGCACTGAGCGCACTGTGATCGTTTCGGACAGTCCCGGTACTCCGGGGCGCACGGCGCAGATGCCTCGCACCCACAACTCGATCTTCGCCCCAGCGCGTGATGCTCGATACAGCGCGTCGATGGTGGCCTCGTCAACGATCGAGTTCAACTTGAGCCGGATCAAGCCCCTCTCACCCAGCTCCGCCTCGGCATCGATCAACTCGATCAGCTGCGAGCGCACCGACCGTGGCGCGACGAGCAGCCGCTTGAACTTGGCCTTCGGGGCCATACCGGATAGCTGGTTGAACAGCCGCGTGATGTCCTCGGCGACTGCATCGTCGCAGGTCAACAGTCCGACATCCTCATACAACCGAGCCGTTTTGGGGTTGTAGTTGCCAGTGCCAATGTGACAATACCGGCGCAGACCACCGGACTCCTGGCGCACCACAAGTGCGAGCTTGGCATGGGTCTTCAGCCCGACCATGCCGTACACAACGTGGACCCCGGCACGCTCCAGCTTGCGCGCCCAACTGATGTTGTTCTCCTCATCGAAGCGCGCCTTGATCTCCACGACTGCCAACACCTGTTTGCCCGAGGCCGCGGCGTCGATCAACGCATCAATGATCGGGCTGTCACCGCTGGTGCGATACAGCGTCTGCTTGATGGCCAGCACCGCCGGGTCAGCAGCCGCCTGACCGATGAACGCCTGCACCGAGGTCGAGAACGAGTCGTAGGGGTGGTGCAGCAACACGTCCTTGTCCCGCATGGCGCCGAGCACGTCGCTGGGCGCGGCTCGCTCCACCGGCGCTAACTCCGGGTGTGTTTTGGGCACGAAGTTGGGATAGCGCAACTCCGTACGATCCAGATCGGCCAGCGTATGCAGCGCGGTCAGGTCCAGCGGGGACGGCAGCCGATAGACCTCGCTTTCACTCACCCCCAGCTCGCGGGTCAGCAAGTCACGGACATGGTCGCCCATGTCGTCTTCGATCTCCAGGCGCACCGGCGGCCCGAAACGTCGACGGGTGAGCTCGCGCTCCAACGCGGTCAGCAAGTTCTCGGCGTCGTCTTCCTCGACCTCGACGTCCTCATTGCGGGTGACCCGGAAGCTGAACGTCTCCTGCACCGTCATCCCCGGAAACAGCTGGTCCAGATGCGCGGCAATGACTTGCTCCAAGAGCACGAAGCGGTCCCGGTAGAGCCCATCCTCCTCAGCCTCCAAGCGGATGAACCGTGGCAGCAACGGCGGCACCTTGACGCGCGCGAAGTGTTCGCGATCGGTACGCGGGTTGGTCAACACCACGGCGAGATTCAAGGAGAGCCCGGAGACGTGCGGGAAGGGGTGGGCCGGGTCGACCGCCAGCGGGGTCAACACTGGATACACCGTGCTGCGGAACATCTCGGCCAACTTCGACTGTTCGTCGTCCGACAGTTCATCCCACGGCTCGATGATGATGCCCTCGTCGCTCAGAGCCGGCCCGACCATGTCGGCGAAAACGTTCGCGTGTTGGGCCATGAGGCCATGTGCCCCTACCGAGATCTCCTCCAGGACCTCCCGGGGCTCTAAACCGGAAGCCGATCGGCCGGCGATGCCCGTCGCGATTCTGCGCTTGAGTCCGGCGACGCGCACCATGAAGAACTCATCGAGGTTCCCAGCGAATATGGCGAGAAATCTAGTCCGTTCCAGCAAGGGCAACTCGGGGTCGGCAGCCAGTTGCAGCACCCGCTCGTTGAATTGCAGCCAGGAGACCTCACGGTCCAAGAAGCGCCCCTCCGGCAAGGCCTGCGGCTCATCGGGGTCCACTTCGGGGTCATCGAGACGAACGAATCGTCCGTTGGCTGCCCGCGGACGCTGGGCCCGGATGGTCGGCAGTGGCACCACGCTGTTGGATTCGATCAACTCGGGGATGACCTGCTGCTTGCTCGCGGTGCTCATCGCACCATCCTGCCATCGCGAGGCCGCTTGCGGGAGGGGCAATCCTGGGCCATCTACTACACAGGTGCGGACTGCGCGTACATGACGTCTATCGTGCTGCGGTCAAAGCCCAGCCGCCGATAGGTTGCCACAGCAGCGTCGTTGTCAGCATCGACGTACAACGTCACCTCGCTGAGGTCGCGCGCGGCTAGATGTTTCAGCCCCAGCAGTGTTGTGGCGGTGCCCAACCCTCGGCCCTGGTAGGTGGGGGCCACCCCGACGACATATACCTCACCGGCGGTGGCATGGCTTGATCCAGGCTCAGCGGGCTCGACCTTGGTCCAATGGAAGGCAGCCAACTGCGGCTCTGGCCCGCTGGTGTCCTCGACCAGCAAGAACCCGTGCGGGTCGAACCAGGTCTCAGCGATCCGGTCCTGCAGATCCGCCAGCGTCATCCGTCCTTGCTCATCGTGATCGGCGAAGGCGTCGGCGTTGACCTGCAGCCAGGCGGACTCATCGCGCCCCACCTCAAAAGTGCGGACCTCAAAACCCTCCGGCATGCCGACAGTCGGCAGGTCGTGCTCGTCGTCGCTATCCAGCGGGCGGGTCATCTTCCACAGCTCTCGCACACTGTGCAGCCCCGCCGACTGCGCGAGTTGCTGGGCAGCGTCCAGGTTGCCGTGCGCCCACCCCCGTGCACCCGGCCAGCCTCGCAACACCGCACCGAGCAGACCGCCACCGATGCCCTGGTCGCGGTGATCGGGATGCACCACCAACTCGTATGAGGCCTCACCCGAAGAGTGCTCGACGTGGGCATAGCCCAGCACCTTGGCGTCGATCTCGCCGGGACGGTCGAAGACGATCAGGTGAGTGCTCGCTGAGGTGGCGGCGCCCTCCTCGGGCAGACGGCGTAGGTCGATGACTGTCTGCTCGGACAGCGGCTTGACCCCGTCATGCGTGCTGGCGCGGATCGCCATCGCGAGGACGTCAGCCGATTGTCGTGGGGGGAGGGCCGGTAGCGTCGTCACATCCATGGCGTCCACTCTGGCAGGTTCGAGCCAGCTCTTCTGTATCCAGTGCTGATGAGACCCTCGCATGCCGCCGCGTCGGCTACTCGCTGGTGCGCGCCCCGGCAAATCGATAGCCGACACCGCGGATGGTGCCGATCAGCGACTCACGCTCCGGGCCGAGCTTGGCGCGCAAGCGTCGGATGTGAACATCGACCGTCCGGGTGCCGCCGTAGTAGTCCATGCCCCATACCTCTTGCAGCAGCATCTCTCGAGTGACGACCCGTCCGGGGTGCTGCACCAGATACTTCAGCAGCTCGAACTCCTTGAACGTCAGGTCCAGCGGCACCCCTCCAGCGCGCACGGTCCAACTCGACTCATCGACCACGACGTCGGCGACCCGGATGGGACCAGCACCCACCGCAGCGCGCTCGCCACGACCGCGACGGTGACGCAGCAGTCGCAGCCGGGCTTCGATCTCTGAGGGACCCGAGGTGGTCAACAAGATGTCGCTCAACGGCCACTCCTCGTCGACGACAGACAGGCCTGCCTCGGCGAAGATGCCGAACACCATCTCCCAGTCGCCCATCGCCGCAATCGTGCGCAGCGCGGTGCGCGCCGCGACCATGTTGGTGATGGCGTCGACCAGGACGACTTCGGGCTCGGGGCCGCGCAGCAATACTCCTGGGTCGAGGGTCTCGACCCGGACCTGGTGCGGCAGCAGATCCAGGGCCGGGAGCACACGTAGAATGGCCCCCTCGCAGGGGCCCGGAGTGAGCAAAGCCATCTGCGCCACGGGCCAAGAATAGTGTCCCCGCACCTGGCGCTCTCATCACCGGCTGTCACTCGCTCCGCCTGGCAACCACGACCTGTACCGCGAACGGGCCATAATCGGCGTGTGAGCACGACTGCCGAGGTTGCCCGAGCCGCCACCCCCCGGATGAGTGCCATCGTGGTGGCCGC
>JBATUU010000119.1:0-2197 GCA_049671385.1 Ornithinimicrobium sp.
CGCCAGCACGTCGTCGAGGACTGATCCACACCCGAAGGGTCTTGAGACTCGCTGGCGCCGAGCGCTAGGCGCTGTTCAGTTCGCGGTGGACCGCGGGGACGACCTTGCGCAGATATCGGCCGAGTGAGACGAAGGAGGTGCCCGTAGTCCGGAACCGATAACGGATCGGCACCTCGGCATACACAAAGCCCTTGCCCAACAGGTCGAGCGTCAGCACCTGGGCGTAGTTGTAGTCATGCACCACCTCAGCCGCCCGCAGCGCACCCGGCGAGAACGCCCTGAACCCACTTTGACCATCGCTCACGTCCGGGCGTCGAGCGGTCCAACGCACCCATCGGGTCAGCGCGAGATTGCCGATGCGTCGATGTGGCCGCATCGTCTCGATGGTGCCGGAGAAGCGGCTCCCGATCACATAGTCAGCCTCACCGGTCAGAACGGGCTCGACCACGTCGCCTATCTGCTCCGGTGGGTATTCACCGTCAGCATCGAGGTAGACCCCGGCGATGGGATTCTGCTCCGCAGTGAGCTGCAGGCCCCGTCGCACGGCAGCTCCGAGTCCCAGGTTGCGTGGTTGGTCGACGACGCAGGCCCCCGCTTGCGCGGCCAACACGGCAGTCCGGTCGCTCGACCCGTCATTGATCACCAGCACCTGGACGCGGTGTCCATGCACCTGCACCGGTATGCGGCCAAGCACGGAGGAGATGACGTCTTCTTCGTTGTGCGCCGGCAGAAAGACGACGACTGGCCGGTCATCGCTGCGTTGGGCGTTCGGATCTGCAGGTGCGGTATCGGCAGCAGTGATCGACGTCGCAGCCAGGGGAATGTGCCGGGGCAAGCGCCACCGACCCCAATATCCTGGCGCTGGCGTGACCAGGGCGACAGCGCCGACCAGCAGTGCGTACGCCGTTTTGACACCATGCGTCAGCAAAACCACCGCGAAGGCTTCCGCTGCGGGAAAACCGAGCGCCACCATCGCTGCCGTACCCGCGGCTTCGTAGGTGCCGAAGCCGCCCGGGGTCAGGGCGAACACCTGAGCAAAGACCGTGATGGCGGTGACCCCCGCCGCTTGGCTCGGACTCACACTCAGTCCCGCTAGATCTGCGACCGTGAAGAGCACAGCAGCCTCCAGCAACCATGCGAGCCCGGCGGCACCCAGCACGAACGGGCCAGGAAGTCTGACCCGCGAGTGATCACTGATTGCCTGAGATGGCGCCGCCCCAGACTGCGCCTGCGCGTCTGCTTGCCTCGACCTAGCGGCGTCCCGGGTCCTCGCTAACCACCAGCAGGCGACAGCGAACCCAACGCAGAGCGCCGCACCGATCCCGATGGCACCTGTGGGGCCAACGATGGCGAGCAGGGCTACCGGTGTCGCGATTGAAGCAATGGCCATCACGGCAAGCAAGTCACTGAGCCGCAGAGCGATGACCGCAGCAATCACTTCACGGGGCGGTAACGCCGTGCGCCGCAACACGCTGGTGACGCGCAGGATCTCACCGAGTCGAAACGGCAATACGTGGTTGCCCAACAGCGACACATGAAGAGCCGCCCATGCCTGTCCCCTGACGAGTGCCGGTTGCACCCGCATCCAGGCCAGTGTGCGCACTCCGAACGCCGCGGCATAGGCGAGCATGGCCGCCGCAATGAGGACCGGACTGCCTGTGAGCCCACCCCATGCTGCGGCGATAGCCGGCCCTTCGACCACACCGACAAGCCACCACAGCGAGACGACAAGCACGGCGACGCCACCCACGGTGCGTGCCGTTCGCAACGGCCCGGGGGTGCTTTGGTTCACCAGGCAAGGATGCCCTAACCTAATTACGAACGACAACAGTTGCGTAATTAGCAGTGGCCGCCCCAGACCCTGGGCCCCGGCACGCAGACCACCTCGGAGGGCAGATGAGCATCGTCGTCACCGGCGCCTCCGGGTTCATCGGCAGCACCCTTGTGCCCCTGCTTGCCGCTCGCGCGGACGTCGTGGCCATCGACCGCCGCCCCCCGCGCCACCAGCAGCCCGGTGTAGCGACTCTGCGCGGCGAGCTCACTCGACCCAGCGACGACATCCTCGACGCCCTCCACGAAGCCGAGGCGGTGATCCACCTTGCCGGGTGCCCCGGCGTGCGCGATGTCGCTCCCGATGTCGAGCTCCGTCGCCATCGGGACAATGTGGCTGCTACGGCGATGGTGCTCGATGTGACCC
>JBATUU010000120.1:0-1608 GCA_049671385.1 Ornithinimicrobium sp.
CGATCGCGGCTTGGGCCGTAGCGCAAAGGTGACAACCCGCTCGGGTCAACATCGTGACGCGGACCGGATGCCCTGCGTCATCGGCCTGCGGGAACATCGCTGCCACAGCCTCGCCGGCCGCATGCGAACGCTCCGGCATCAGGCCCCCCTCGGCTCCCCCACGACGGGGACTCGTGGTTACTTCTTGTTGCGGCGCTGGTGACGAGTCTTGCGCAGCAATTTGCGGTGCTTCTTCTTCGCCATCCGCTTGCGGCGCTTCTTGATCACAGAACCCATTGATGAACCGAATCTCTCGTGTGGACAGATGCACCGAACTCCGATGCGCAGGTCAGCCTACCGCAGGGACTCTCCTGCCCTATCGCAGCCGCTCAGCCGGTCCCGTGGTAGGAGTCGCTGAGGTAGTCGTGCACTGCCTGCTGGGGAACACGGAATGATCGGCCAACCCGCACTGCAGGTAGCTCCTCGTTGTGCACCAACCGATACACCGTCATCTTCGAAACGCGCATGAGAGCCGCCACTTCGGCCACAGTCATAAAGTTCAGGTCGGCGACCTGACGCTCCTCGCTCATCGCGGGGTCCTCATCTCATCTGTCCTTGCATGCCGAACCCAGGGGTATCCCGCATGTTGTGGGGCAACCATAGGTGCTGATGTGGTGCCAGCGAAAGTCTGGTGCGTAAGTTGTCCAGCGCAACACGCGAAGTAATGCTAATTGTGATGAGCATCACAATAGTCAGTCGAAGTACGGATCGAGCCCATTGCCGCCGAAGACAGCACGTCGAGTAGCCATGATCGAGGCGTCGACCGCGTCCTCTGGGTCATAGCCGTCGACAAAGGAGCCGAAGCGAACGGCGGCCCCACCGATATCTCCCATCGATGTGGGACCGCTGAAGCCACACGTCTGTTGCACCCAGTCCCGCCAGGGTTGCGGCGTGGACGCGGTGGTCTGGATCGGTCGGTGAGTTGCAATTCCAATCAGATGCGTCCAAGCGCGAGGCACCACCGATACCAGTTCATACCCGCCCCCGCCGAGGGCAACCCATCGGCCATCGCAATGCCGGTGGGCAAGCTCGTGCACCCATTCGTAGGCCGCCACCATCCCCTCGATGGTCAAATCCATCGCGGCCAGGGGGTCGCGGTGGTGGGAGTCGCACCCATGTTGGCTCACGATCACCTCGGGTGAGAAGGCGCCCGCCAGTGCCGGGACAACTGCATCGATAGCGCGCAGCCACCCAGCGTCGTCCGTTCCCGGCGGTAGAGCCACGTTGACCGCACTATCCGGGGCCCGCTGGCCGCCGGTATCAGCAGCGAAGCCCGTCCCTGGGAAGAGGGTGCGGCCGCTTTGATGCAGGGAGATGGTCATCACCCGCGGGTCGTTCCAGAAGATCTTCTCGACGCCGTCGCCGTGGTGCACGTCAAGGTCGACATAGAGGATCCGACGCGCGCCTTGGTCGAGCAGCGAGCTGATCCCTAGCGCTATGTCGTTGTAGACGCAGAAGCCGGAGGCTGCCGCTGGCATGGCGTGATGCAGACCCCCAGCGATGTTCACGCCGTGCGCGGCGACCCCGCTCCAGACCGCCGTGCAGGCGGCGACGGTGGCGCCGCAGGCC
>JBATUU010000121.1:0-4632 GCA_049671385.1 Ornithinimicrobium sp.
GCTGGCATGGCGGCCATCGTCGTGCAGTTGGGGTTCGCCACGATGCCGATGCCGTGCTCGCTCCTAGCCTGCGCAAGCGCTTCCGGGTTGACCTCACTGACCACGAGTGGAACTCGTTCGTCCATCCGCCAGGCCGAAGAGTTGTCGACCACGATCGCACCCGCTGCCGCAAACCGTGGGGCGTGCTCGCGTGAGGTCGAGCCACCGGCGGAGAAGATGGCGACATCTATACCCGCCAAGTCCAGGCTCGGATCGGCGAGATCTTCGACAACGATCTCTCGGGGCGCGGGCTCGCCGTCTGCTGTGGTGCCGGCACCCTCCCACGGCAAGGTCGACCCGGCGCTGCGTGCCGAGGCGAAGTAGCGCACCGAGGCCACCGGGACAGCCCGCTCGGCCAGCAGTCGCCGCATGACGGCGCCCACCTGACCGGTGGCTCCGACCACCGCCAGATGCAACCCGGCGCTCATCGTCCGGTCCCGCCGTAGACGACGGCTTGATCCTCGGCGTCCAACGCGAACGCGGTATGCACAGCGCGCACCGCATCCGGCAACCGGTCCGAAGCGGTGATGACCGAGATCCGGATCTCGCTGGTGGAGATCATCTCGATGTTGACGCCGGCGCCGGCCAGCGCGTCGAAGAGACGTTGCGCGACGGTCGGGTTGGAGCGAAGGCCCGCCCCGATCAGCGACAACTTGCCGATATTGGAGGTGTAGAGCACATCCGTCAGGCCCATCTCGTACCTCAGGCCCTCGACGGCGGCAAAGGCGCGCGCTCCGTCGGCCTCGGGCAACGTGAAGGAGATATCGGACAGGCTGGAGGACGTCGACACGTTCTGCACGATCATGTCGATGGACACGTCCAACCCAGCCACGGCACCCACCACGCGTGCGGCGGCACCCGGCACGTCGGGCAACCCCACCGCTGTGATCTTGCCGAGGGACTGTTGGTGCGCAATGCCGGAGATCAGTGGTTCTTCCACGGTGTCCTCCTGGTCGGTGAGGGGACGGCCAACCAAGATCCAGGTGCCTTCTTGGTCAGAGAATGAGGAGCGGACATGAATGGGGACGTTGAATCTGCGCGCATACTCCACTGCCCGCAGATGCAGGATCTTTGCGCCCTGAGCTGCCATCTCGAGGGTTTCTTCGATGGTCAGTCGGGTCACCCGACTGGCCGAGGGCACGATCCGCGGATCGGCGGTATAGATCCCATCGACATCGGTGTAGATCTCGCAGGCGTCAGCCTGCAGCGCGGCTGCCAGGGCGACTGCCGTCGTGTCTGATCCGCCGCGCCCGAGGGTGGTCGCGTCTTCGTCATCGGAGACACCTTGGAAGCCGGCGACGATCGCTACCGCGCCGCTTTCGAGGGTGCGTTGCACACGGCCGGGCGTGACTGCCAGCAGGCGCGCATTGCCGTGAGCCCGGTCGGTCCGGATTCCTGCCTGGTTGCCCGTGAAAGACAGGGCGCGTTCCCCGAGGTGTTCAATGGCCATCGCGAGCAACGCCATGGTGATCCGCTCGCCGGCCGTGAGCAAGATATCCATCTCGCGTTGCGGCGTCGGTCCGGGATTGACGGCCTTGGCCAGATCAAGCAACTCATCGGTGGTGTCACCCATGGCCGACACCACGACGGCTACCTCGTGGCCGGCGCGTTTGGTGTCCACCACCCGTTTCGCGACGCGAGTGATCGCCTCGGCATCGGAGACCGAGGAGCCACCAAACTTCTGCACAAGCAGCGACATACGACGAGATCCTGGGGGGTATGGAGGAGCGAGCTGGCGGCTCAGTCTAAGACGCCAACTGCACGCGTCGTGAACGCAGATCGCCTCGCCCGCTGCCTGTCGGGCGTAGTGTCGGGCAGGTGGATGAAGAACGCATAGCCCTGTTCCTCGATTATGAGAATCTGGCGCTGGGGGCGAGGGATCACTTGGGTGGGGCTGGGTTCGATCTCAAGCCGATCGGCGACGCCTTGGCAGAGCGTGGGCGAGTGGTGACCCGGCGGGCCTACGCTGACTGGTCCTTCTTCGACGATGACCGCCGAATGCTGACTCGCTCGCATGTGGAGTTGATCGAGATGCCGCAACGGATGGGCGCTTCGCGTAAAAACGCGGCTGACATCAAGATGGCCGTCGACGCCATTGAGGTGGCCTTCAGTCGCGACTACATCACGACGTTTGCGATCTGCACTGGTGATAGCGACTTCACCCCGTTGGTGCACAAACTACGTGAGCTCAACAAGCGGGTCATCGGTTTCGGCGTCCGCGACTCGACGTCCCGACTCCTACCTCCGGCATGCGATGAGTTCTTGTTCTACGACAACCTCGAAGGCGTCGAGCCCCTGCCACAGAGCACCTCGACGCCGGCCAAGAGTTCATCGCGCCGCGGGCGAAGCAAGGATGAGGGAGGCAAGGCGGCCTCGGATGACGCGGCAGCGAAAGCCCCTGATGCCTCCACAGCCTCAGATGAGGACTCCGAAGACACCTCTTCCCCGGATTTAGCGGTGCTGGTGGCACAGACTGTTGCGGGGTTGCAACAATCATCGGCCGGGGTGGTCACGGCGTCGAGTTTGAAGCGGACGCTTCTGCGCAAGGACGCAACGTTCAGCGAGGCCGACCACGGGTTTCGCGCGTTCGGCGAAATGCTCGATCACCTACAGATGCGATCGATCATCGAATTGGCGCCAGGTCCGGCCCAAGGCGATCCCGAGATCCGTTTGCCTGAGGTGGGGGACCGGGCCGAAGCGTTCGACCTGCTCCGACAGGTGGTGACCGACCTCGCGGAGGAATCGGCGCCAGTGAGCCTGTCGGGACTGAAGGACCAGATGCGGCGCAGTCAGCCGGGTTTCAGTGAGAAGAAGCAGGGCTATCGCTCCTTCTTGCAGTTCTGCAAAGCTGCCCAAGCCGACGGCGTCGTGCAGCTGACCTGGGACGCATCTCAGCGTGAGTACGTCCTCTCGCCACGCTGAGTCCGCGTTGCGGGCGTGTCGCTCAGCATCGAACACACATTCGATTACGCTTGTACACAGGCCCCAGGCCGGGTGACCGTTGTCCACAGCAGCACGTCTGTCTCAACGGTATGTCGGTGCTGGTGTCTAGCGTCTGACGCACTGAAGTGATGACTCACCATCCCGCTCGCAGGCTGGGGATGAGTCGAAGGAACGAAGTGGTCGAAGGTAGGCGCGCCCACCACCAAGCGAAGGAGTATGAGATGGCCCAAAGCACCAGAGCACCGAGCGGCAAAGTCACGCCGATGCATGCCGACAAGGACAAAGCGCTGGACTCCGTGCTGGCCCAGATTGAGAAACAACACGGCAAGGGATCGGTGATGCGCTTAGGCGACGACATCCGTCCGCCGATTGCGGTCATCCCGACCGGTTCCATCTCCTTGGACGTCGCGCTGGGGATCGGCGGCCTGCCCCGCGGGCGTGTGGTGGAGATCTACGGACCGGAGAGCAGCGGAAAGACCACGGTCGCCTTGCATGCAGTGGCGAACGCCCAGAAGAACGGCGGCATTGCTGCTTTCATCGACGCCGAGCACGCACTCGACCCGGAGTACGCCAAAAAACTGGGCGTCGACACCGACGCTTTGTTGGTCAGCCAGCCAGACACCGGCGAACAGGCGCTGGAGATCATGGACATGTTGATCCGTTCCGGCGCCTTGGACATCGTAGTGATCGACTCAGTCGCGGCCTTGGTGCCGCGTGCTGAGATCGAGGGAGAGATGGGCGATAGTCACGTCGGCCTGCAGGCCAGGCTGATGTCGCAGGCGCTGCGCAAGATCACCGGGACACTGAGCAACACCAACACCACGGCGATCTTCATCAATCAGTTGCGCGAAAAGATCGGTGTGATGTTCGGCTCCCCGGAGACCACCACGGGCGGTAAGGCCCTGAAGTTCTATGCCTCCGTGCGGATCGACGTGCGCCGCATTGAGACCCTCAAGGACGGCACCGACGCGGTCGGCAACCGGACCCGGGCCAAGATCGTCAAAAACAAGGTGTCCCCGCCCTTCAAGCAGGCCGAGTTCGACATTCTCTATGGCCACGGCATTTCGCGTGAAGGCGGCCTCATCGACATGGGGGTCGAGCACGGTTTTGTCCGTAAGTCCGGCGCTTGGTACACCTGCGAGGGTGAGCAGTTAGGCCAAGGCAAAGAGAACGCGCGCACCTTCTTGCTCGACAACCCCGACTTGGCGGACGGCATTGAGGCCAAGATCAAGAACAAGCTCGGCATCGGACCCCGAGTGGACAGTGACGTTCCTGAGGGAGTCGATCCGAATACCGGAGAGGTGTCGGTCAACTTCTAGGACTGGCGATGACTCAGGACGAGCCCGAGAACGCCAGAAGGCCAGACCCGCGCCGACTGGCGAGCGCCCGTGCAGCACTGGCCGCTGCGACCGAGGCGGCTCAGCGCTCCGGTGCGCCAGGAGGCGAAGCGAGTGACAGTGTTTCCGGCTCCTCGCGCCGCGTCGTGGCGCGACGGCGGATCGGCCCATCCGGCATTGTCATGGACCCCGACGCACCACAGGTCAGCCCGGCCAACCCGGTGACGGACCCATCCGGCGATAGTCTCCACGGCGATCCCGAAGTTGGTACCGAGGGGGCCGAGGACGGTGTCGCACAGGCTCGACAGATAGC
>JBATUU010000122.1:0-2489 GCA_049671385.1 Ornithinimicrobium sp.
GCTCATAGGGTCCCTTCCGGGGTGCCGTTCGGCCGGTTACGGCCGACGTGGTGCTGGTGGCTTGGGGTGCTCAGGTGAAGATGCAGTGGACCGGCCGGACGCAACGTCACACCGGCGCGGGGGGAGAGTTCGCCCTCGACAAATCGTAGATTGCGGTCCTGGATCGACTCCAACGCGGTGCGCATCAGCAGGTGCGCATAGTGCCTCCCGAGGCAGGTCCGCTCACCTGCCGCGAAGGGGATGTAACCCCACGCCGGCGCGCTTCCTGTGGCGAAGCGCTCCGCGTCGAAGACTTTGGGGCGGTCCCACAGCGCTGCATCCCGATGCGTCAGGTAGGGGCTGTAGAGCACCAATGTCCCCTTGGGGACGTGCACACCGTCGACGGTGACATCGCGAGAGGCCTGCCTGCTACCGGTCCAGCCAGCGGGATACAACCGCAACGTTTCCTTGATCGCCGCATCGCGCCGGGCCGGGTCGAGGAGGCCGGGGTCTTGGGCAACATGTGCCAGCAGCCAGGCGAGTGTATGCGCCGTGGTGTCATAGCCCGCGGCAAGCGCCACCCGCATCTCGGGCAACCCCCCGTGAACGGCAAATGTTTGAGCCAGCGTGCCCGATGGCGGGTCGGCCAGCGCCTGCGTCAACCGGGCGTTCATCGCGCGAAAGCGCACGGGCCGGGGCAGGAAGGGACTGGGCAGCGGCTGTTCCATCGGCCCCAACCAGCGATTCAACACCGGATCGGTCGTCTCCGTGCCGAGGAACGTGGCCGACAGCACCGCGCGAACGACGGTCGATGCCCACGTCACGGCATCGAAATCCCCTGTCGGCACGTGTCGCTCGATGGTGGTCCGCATCGATGTGCTCAGGTCGTTCAGTGCGCCCTTGGTGAAGCCCAGGTTGAGGTCCGTGCGTTGCGGCCGGTGCTCGGGGGCATCGGTTTGCACAATGCCGGCATTCAGATAGGGCGACAGCGCGCTCAGTCCCCCACGGCTGCGGAACGTGTCGAGATCGCCCAGCACACCGCGATTCCACTGTGTGGAGTAGCCGACGATCGCGCGCCGCCAGAGCCGGAGCTCGAACGCCTTGCCCTGTCCCGGTCCGACCGCAGACGTCGCAGGCTCACCTGAGCCAACCGCCGCTACTTCCGCGGCGCGTGCTCCGGATTCCAAGACCCCTAGCGGGTTGATTCCCCACTGCCCGAGATGTCCGACGAGTCGGGACTGTTGCGGGGAGGGCAGCACCTGGCGTGCGCTGCTGCTCGGGCCAAGTGACCGGCGGGGTCGGGTCATCGGCTTCATCCGTAGGTCCTTCCGCGCCAGGTGGGCCGACCCCTCAACGCCCGCAGGATCAACGGGACCATGGCCGGGGCGATGATCGGGACCAACGACGCCTGCCAGAGCGCATACCGCCGGGTTTTGATCTCCACCAAGACGCGCTCGGCGACGCCGAGGGCCAGAGGCAGGGCCCAGCGCCGATCGCGGGACACCACCAGCATCGGCAGGGTGTATGCGGCCAGGTGGAAGGCCCAACCGAGGACCAGAACCAGTGGTGACCCGTTGGCCATCGGCATCAGGCCACGAGAGAGCCCACCGACGATGTCACGGTAGGAGTGGTACATCCGCACGTGCAGCAAGTCACCACCTAGGGCCAGGCCCAACCGCATACCGATCGAACGGGTGCGCCGGGCCATCGCGACATCGTCGACGATCTCGCTCCGGACTGCCTCGAACCCGCCGACCTGCTGGTAGCTGTCGCTATCGAAAGCCAGGCAGGCGCCGTGAGCGGTGGCAGCCGAAGGGATCGGCAGCCCAAGCAGCGGGTGCGGCAGCAGACACAGCAACACGTCGTCGATGACCGGCACGATCAGGTGTTCCCCGAGAGAGCCGGTCACTTGGCGGGGAAAGACTGAGAACACGTCAGCGCCCGACCGCTGCTTCTCCCGAACGACCGCAGCCAGAGCTCCCGGCTCCACGGTGACGTCCGCATCGAAGAAAACCAGGGTGGCTCCGGAGGCGGCCTGGGCCAGTTGGTGACAGGCCCACGTCTTGCCTGTCCATCCGTGCGGTAACTCACGGCCGACCAGCACCCGCGCCCGAGGATGGCCGGATGCGGCAATGAGGTCTTCTGCGATCGCTGCGGTGCCATCGCTGGAGTTGTCGTCGAGCACCAGCACTTCTGCGTCATGTTCTGCGAGCATCGCGGGCAGAGTTCTCGGCAGCCGGTGGGCCTCGTCGCGCGCCGGGATCAGCACCGAGACTCCGCTCAGATCCTCAGGCGAGGAGGCAGTGAGCACCGGGAAGCGGACCAGGTTGATCAACAGGACCAGCATCTTGAGCGTGAGCACGCCGTAAGCGCCCTGGCGCGCGAGCGTCAGGGCGACCGTGGCCGCCCGCGCACTGCTGACCGATGTCATGGATGTCGAGCGCACCTATCGACGCCACGGCGTCAGCACCGAAATGAGTCCGTCGATCGACCCACGTCCAGGCACCACC
>JBATUU010000123.1:0-2528 GCA_049671385.1 Ornithinimicrobium sp.
CAGCAGATGTGACGGTCCTCCTTGACGATGAGGTTGACCCGAAGGTGATCCTCCAACGGGTCAAACCCGGCGATTCCGTATTGTTACTCATTGCGGCCGCTGTCGAGCGGGCCGGTGCAGCTGAGCCCAAAGATGTAGCGCTGTGTCGGCATGCTCGCTCCCTAGGCGCGGCACTGCGAAACAGTCCTGCCCCCGTTGGACGGGTGGAGTGCGTAGTTGTGCCGGTCGCTCGAGATCATCCGCTACGTGCCGAGCGCCTGCGGCAGTGTGTCTTCGCGTACGCCCGCGGTAGTGAAGTGGTCGACTTGTGCGTCGAATCGCCTGAAAAACAAGTCCCGTCGCGGTCAGGTGCGGTCCTTCTGTTCACTGGACTATCTGGATCGGGAAAGTCGACGTTGGCGCGCTCGCTGCGAAATCGACTACTAGAGCGAAGCGACAAATCGGTAACGCTCTTAGACGGAGATGTGGTCCGTCGTCATCTCTCTGCAGGCCTAGGTTTTAGCCTCGCCGACCGCGATGTGAACGTCAGACGGATCGGATGGGTGGGAGCTCAGGTCGCCGAGCATGGCGGCTTGGCAATCTGCAGTCCCATTGCTCCCTTTGAGACGACGCGGCAAGCGGTTCGCGATATGACGCGCGCTGCAGGTGGCCAGTTCATGCTTATTCACGTTGCAACCCCCTTGGAGGAATGTGAGCGCAGAGATCGTAAAGGCCTATATGCGCGGGCCCGCAGAGGCGAGATCGCCGACTTCACAGGCATATCGTCTCCCTACGAGGAGCCGCTGAACCCCGACCTGCGCATCGACACAACTGGCGAGGACATCAAGGCGGTAACCGAACATATCCTGCGCATCGGCGCCCAGCGCCAGATGTGGCCGACCCTGGCGGCACCTAGCGAGCAAGCCTCTCAGACCGGCGATGCGAGGTCGTGATGCCCCTCGATCTATTCACGCTTGACGCTGGCGCGCTCTTGCTGGTGAGTTTAGGGGTCGGGGTCGTTGTAGGCCTGACCGGTATGGGCGGTGGTGCCCTCATGACTCCTGCCCTCATCTTCCTTGGTATCCCACCTACCGCAGCCGTCGCCAACGATCTCGTAGCTGCAGCAGTCAACAAAAGCGTCGGGGCAGCGGTACACGTGCGCCACGGCTCTCCGCATCTCAGGCTGGCCGGACTGTTAGCCATCTCGTCAGTGCCCTTTGCCTTCTCCGGTGCATTTATAGTCCGAGCGCTAGGGGGCGGCCAGGATGGGGAGGAGTTTGTCAAGGTCGCGATCGGGTGCGCTTTGGTCTTCACAGCATTCACATTCTCTGTGCGTATTTACCTCGGCATGAGGGCATTCGCCGCCGGTCGCGATGTCACCGGGGACCAGGACGATATTCCCCTTCGCGTTGTGCCAACACTCATTGTCGGTGCGTTAGGTGGCACGTTGGTTGGGATTACGAGCGTTGGCGCGGGTTCGCTGATCATGGTGGCGCTCTTGCTTCTCTACCCCACATTAGCAGCTCGACGGTTGGTCGGCACAGACCTGGTTCAGGCCATTCCACTCGTCGTCTCCGCTGCGATCAGTCACGTCATCGTGACGGGGGTCACTTGGTCCATACTCATTCCCTTGATCGTCGGCGGAGTACCGGGGACGTACCTGGGTGCTCGCATTGCGGCCTGGGTTCCTCAAGGGATTATCCGCAGAGGCATAGCTATCGTATTGAGTCTGACCGGACTAGCGCTGCTCGGCGTGCCACCGACTTGGGTCGGATTGATCGGAGGCGGGGCTCTGATCCTGGGACCGTTGGCCTGGGCTGGATTGCGTGTGGCTCACGGACTGCCCGCCGTCGACCCGGCCACCTACACTGTGTCGCGTGATCATGACTGAAGACCATGTAGCCGCTGTCGAGTTGGCCGAATTGGCTGGGGAGCGTCTGCTGCAGGTCCGCGCCGACGCGCAACGGCACGGAATCACCGGCAGCGAGACCAAAGACATCGGTGATGCGGCCTCACAAGAGGTTCTGGCAGAAGCGATCGCCACTCGCTTCCCACTGGATTCGATCCTCTCAGAAGAGGCCGCTGATAGCAGAAGCCGTTTGCAAGCGGGTCGCGTCTGGATCATCGACCCGCTTGACGGCACTCGCGAGTTTAGTGAATTTGAGCGCGACGACTGGGCCGTACACGTGGCCCTCTGGCAGGCCGGCGCGCTCACCGCAGGAGCCGTCGCTCTGCCCGCCCGAGGGGTGACGTACGGTTCCGGTGACGCATCTGCAGCCCCGCCGCCGGCCGACGGGTCGACGCTGCGACTCGCAGTAAGCAGATCACGGCCACCGGAGTTCGTCACCGCGCTGGCAGCCCAAGTATCGGCCACACTCGTGCCGATGGGCTCCGCCGGGGTAAAGGCGATGTCCGTGGTCGCCGGGCTGAGTGACGCCTACATTCATGGGGGAGGTCAATACGAATGGGATTCGGCGGCGCCAGTTGCGGTGGCCCGGGCCGCAGGGTTGCATACCAGCCGTCTGGATGGTTCACCCCTTAGCTACAAC
>JBATUU010000124.1:0-14817 GCA_049671385.1 Ornithinimicrobium sp.
GAGCCGGATGGCCGAGGTATGGCCGAGGTTGCCTTCGCTCTCGATCGACCGAGCTATCGCGGAGCGAGCCGCGCGCGACGGTGATGTGGTGGTCGTGCCCGCCGACTTCGGGTGGGACGACGTTGGCGATTTCGTTTCGTTGGCGAACCACTGGCATGAAAGGCCCGAACATCCGGGCCTGCGCGTCGTCGGTAGCACGGAGTTGGTCTTCAGCCACGAGTCTTCGGGCATTGTGGCGGCCAACGGCGGGCGCACTGTGGTCACGCTCGGGGTGCACGACGTGGTCATCGTCGACACACCTGACACGATCCTGGTGACAACTCGCGAGCGCGTCCAGGATGTGAAGCAGATCGTCCAGATGCTGCGCGAGGGCGGCCACGAGGAGCTGACCTGAGCGTAGGTTAGCCGTTGAGCGCAAATCGCGCCTGCAGTCGCCATGGGCCCTCGTCGCTCATCTCATAGAGGCACAGATCATCGGCGCTGAAGGAGGCGTGGATGCCTTGGTGCTCGGCCTGGACCCGGTCCAGCTCCTCGGAGCCGACGTCGTGCGCGAGCGTGACGTGCGGGTGGTAGGCGAACGGGGAAGGCGAGGCGACCGGCCCGCCGCACACTGTGGTCGCCAGCGACCGGCACTCCTCGACGCCCTCGGCGAGTGCCACGTAGACCACGTCGGATATCGGCCGAAAGGTGTCGGTGCCCGAGAGGTGAACCTCGAAGGCCCGGTGTCGTGCGGCCACGTCAGCCAGGTGCTGACCGAGCGCGGCGTGCTGCTCGGTGGTGACCCGGGTCGGCGGGAGGAGGGTGATGTGGGTCGGGATCTGGCTGCCGAGCGGGTCACCCATCGCGGCACGGATGTCGGCGACCTGGGCACCGATCGGGTCGGGGACGTGCACGACAACCCCGACGGTGCAGTGGCCATCCCTCACGGCAGGTGAGACTACAGCGCCCACGTGGACCTCCGCATACCCTTGGCACCATGGCCGAAGCCGAGGAGAAAGTCCCAGAAATGACCACGCCTGCGCATGACGATCAGGTGAGCACAGTGCATACCCTCGTCAGTCATGGCGTGAGCCTGCGGTATCGGGCCAGCACCGGCCGGATCGTGTTGCGCGAGGAGGACTACGACTCCGGCACGTTCACTGGGGTGAAAGACAAGGCAGAGGTTTTCGTGACCTCCTATGTGCTGCTGAGTGACGACGGCAACGACGCGAATCATGACGATGACACCGAGAGTGAACCATCACGGCCCGTGACGTTTGCCTTCAACGGTGGCCCGGGGTCGTCCTCGGTATGGCTGCACCTGGGCCTGTTGGGACCGCGTCGAGTGGACATGGGCGATGTCGGTCAGTTGTTGCCGCCGCCGGCCGGATTGGTGGAGAACGCCGAGACGCTGTTGTCGGTTTCGGATCTGGTGTTCATCGACCCGGTCAGCACCGGATACTCCCGCGCGGTATCCGGCGGAGAAACCAAGCCGTTCCACGGATTCTCCGGTGACATCGAATCAGTCGGCGAGATCATTCGTTTATGGACCTCGCGCAATGGCCGTTGGGTGAGCCCGAAGTTTCTCGCCGGTGAGTCCTATGGCACGTTGCGGGCGGCGGCGCTCGCCGACCATCTCCAGACGCGATACGGAATGTACCTCAACGGTTTGATGCTCATTTCATCTGTGCTCGACCTCGGCTCCATCGGCTTGAACGAACCGGACACCGACCAGGCGTTCATTGCGTTCCTACCGACCTACGCTGCGATTGCGCACTACCACGGCAAGCATCCTGAGGACGTGTCGCTAGCCGATGTGATTGACCAGGCGCGTGAGTACTGCGAGCGGGACTATCCCTGGGCGTTGAGCCGTGGCGATCGACTGACCGGGGCTGAGCGTGCCGAGCACGTGGGCACGCTCGCGTCGCTGACCGGGCTGAACCGTGCCTGGGTTGATCGCGCCGATTTGCGGATCGAGCATCAGCGCTTCTTTGCCGAACTGCTCAGAGATCAGGGCCTGGTGGTTGGACGTCTCGATTCGCGGTTCACCGGGCCGGCCGCCCGCGGCAACGCTGAGACGGCGGATGCTGATCCCTCCCACGATGCGATAGCCGGCCCGTACGCGGCGGCGTTCAACCACTATGTGCGCAATGAGTTGGGGTATGCCAGTGACCTGCACTACGAGCAGATCTCGGCGCGAGTGCATCCCTGGTCGTACGCGGACTTCGAAGGCAAACCCGTGGATGTCACCCCTCGGTTGGCGCGAGCGATGCGCGCTAACCCGCATCTGCGGGTGCACGTTGCCTACGGTTGGTATGACGGTGCGACGCCGTTCTGGGCAGCCGAAGAAGTTCTGCACACCTTTGCTGGGCCGAGCGATGCGCAGGAGCGGATCGAGCACTGCTACTACCCCGCTGGTCACATGATGTACCTGCACCAGGAGTCTCGGCTCCGGCAGAGTGCCGACCTGGCGGCATTCGTACGATCTGCCAGTGACCGAACTGAGGCTTAGACTCGGCAACCGCTTTCGTGGGGAGGCCGGCCGCATCGATGCGCGCCGGTCACTGCCGGACCGCTGCCGAATTAGACCCCAGAGGGGTCGTGCAGTTGTGCCAACGCTGCATTGAACGTCGCCGAAGGACGCATAACCTCGGTGGCCTTGGCCTTGTCCGGGTAGAAATAGCCGTCGATCTCGACGGCTTCGCCCTGGACCCCAGCTAACTCTTCGACGATCTTCTCCTCTGACTTGGCCAGCTCGTTCGCCAGCGACTCGAAGGCCGCGGCCAAGTCATCGTCCTGCGTCTGCTCCGCCAATGCCTGCGCCCAGTACAACGCAAGGTAAAAGTGGGATCCTCTGTTGTCGATGTCCCCGATCGTGCGGGTTGGCGACCGACCCTCGCTCAACACCTTTTCAGTGGCGGCATCCAATGTCTGCGCCAGGACTCCCGCTTTCGGATTGTCCTGCGTCTCGGCCAGGTGCTGCAGACTCGCGGCGAGCGCCAAGAACTCGCCCAAACTGTCCCACCGCAGATGGTTCTCCTGCGTCAGCTGCCGAACATGCTTGGGAGCAGACCCACCGGCGCCGGTCTCAAACAACCCACCGCCACTGATCAGCGGCACGATGGAGAGCATCTTTGCGCTGGTTCCCAACTCCAGAATGGGAAATAGGTCCGTCAGATAGTCACGCAAGACGTTGCCGGTCACCGAGATCGTGTCTTCTCCGCCCCGCACGCGATCCAGCGAATACTTCGTGGCCTCCACGGGTGCCATGATGTCGATCTCAAGGCCCTCGGTGTCTTCGGCCTCGAGATACTCCTTCACCTTGGCGATCAGTTCACGGTCGTGGGCCCGAGACTCGTCCAGCCAGAACACAGCAGGCGCTCCGCTCGCCCGCGCCCGGGTCACAGCCAGCGCCACCCATTCGCGCACCGGCACGTCTTTGGTTTGGCAGGCGCGCCAGATATCACCTTCGGCGACCTCGTGCTCCAGCAGCACATCCCCGGCTTCATTGACCACCTGGACGGTGCCGGCGGCTTCGATCTCAAAGGTCTTGTCGTGGCTGCCGTACTCCTCAGCCTTCTGAGCCATCAGCCCGACGTTGGGAACCGACCCCATCGTGGTGGGATCGAATGCTCCCCGAGCACGACAGTCGTCGATGACGGCTTGGTAGACACCGGCATAGCTGCTGTCAGGGATCACGGCCAACGCATCGTGCGGGGACCCGTCAGGGGCCCACATCTGCCCGGACGTGCGGATCATCGCGGGCATCGAGGCGTCCACGATCACGTCACTGGGCACATGCAGGTTAGTGATCCCGTTGTCTGAGTCGACCATGGCGATAGCCGGCCCGGCACTGAGACCTTGATCTATAGCGGATCGAATGGCCTCGGCCTGGTCCTCGGGCAACGCATCGAGACCACCCAGGACGGAGCCCAATCCGTTGTTCGGATTCAGCCCTCCCTCGGCCAGCACATCGCCATACTCCTCAAAGACGTCCGGCAAGAACGCGCACACCGCGTGGCCGAAGATGATCGGATCCGAGACCTTCATCATGGTCGCCTTCAGGTGGACCGAGAAGAGCACGCCCTCCTGCTGCGCACGCGTCACCTGCTCGCGCAGAAATGCCTGCAGCTCCTTCGCGCGCATCACGCTGGCATCGACAATCTCGCCGGCCAGCACCGAGACCCCTTCTTTGAGCGTCGTCGACTCACCCGAGACATCAACATGCTCAATGCGCAGGCTGTCGTCCTGAGCCATGACATGGGACTGCTCGTTGTGCCGGAAGTCGCCGTCGCTCATGGTCGCCACGTTGCTCTTGGAGTCCCCTGACCACTCGCCCATGGAGTGGGGATAAGCCTGCGCGAACTTCTTCACTGGACCAGGAGCACGGCGGTCGGAGTTGCCTTGACGCAGCACCGGATTGACGGCGCTACCTTTGACCGAGTCGTAGCGCCGCTGCACATCCTGCTCCTGCTCACTCTCGGGAGCATCCGGGTAGTCCGGCAGGTCATACCCGTGTCCCTGGAGCTCGGCAATGACCGACTTCAACTGCGGCAGTGACGCGCTGATGTTCGGCAGCTTCACAATGTTGGCCTCGGCCGAGCCGGTCAACTCTGACAACTCGGCCAACGCGTCCGGCACGTGCTGATCACTGGGCAGCAGATCGTTGAAGGCCGCGAGGGTGCGCGCCGCGAGTGAGATGTCCTTGGTCTCCACCTCGATGCCAGCCGTGGCACAGAACGCCTCGACGATCGGCTTCAGCGAATGAGTGGCGAGCATCGGGGCTTCATCGGTGACGGTGTAGGTAATGGTCGACATCGCGAGCAACAACTCCTGTATGTAGTCAACTCAGGTCGGCGGCTGAGCGTTCAGCACGGTGTGCAGGTACGGGTCTATTAACGCTCGGCTGGCAGCCAGGACAACGCGCTCGTTCAGGCTATCTCCTCAGGGAACGAAGGGGTGGCCTTCGGCGGTGAGGCAGCCGGGGCGCTCACGCTGCTACCGTTCCAGTGCAGAAGCACACACTCACCTCCAGTTGGGAATGAAGACCGTGGATCGCACCCCAGTCAAGGTGGCTGTCACCGGCGCTGCCGGCCAGATTTGCTACAACCTGCTCTTTCGTATCGCCTCCGGCGAGATGCTCGGTCAGAACACACCGGTCGAGTTGCGCTTGCTTGAGATCCCCGACGCGCTGAAAGCACTCGAGGGCGTGGTGATGGAGTTGGACGACTGTGCCTTCGGTTTGCTGCACGGCATCGAGATCGGCTCTGACCCCAATGAGGTCTTCGACGGCGTCAATATCGCGCTCCTGGTGGGCGCCCGCCCGCGAGCCAAAGGCATGGAGCGCGGGGATCTGCTGGAAGCCAACGGTGGCATCTTCACCGGGCAGGGCAAGGCCTTGAACGACCATGCTGCCGATGACGTGCGCGTCACGGTGACCGGCAACCCGGCGAACACCAATGCGCTCATTGCCATGAGCAACGCACCCGACATCCCGACCGAACGGTTCACCGCCTTGACTCGGCTGGACCACAACCGCGCCCTGGCCCAGCTCTCCGCGCGCACCGGACACCCCGTGAGCGACATCGAACGAATGACGATCTGGGGCAATCACTCGGCTTCGCAGTACCCGGATCTTTTCCATTGCACCATCGGCGGCAACAACGCTGCCGAGATGGTCAATGACCAGGACTGGCTGGAGGACACCTTTATCCCGACGGTGGCGGGGCGCGGCGCGGCCATCATCGACGCCCGCGGCTCATCCTCGGCGGCCTCGGCCGCTGCGGCCACCATCGACCACACCCGCGACTGGGTGGGTGGCACCGCAGATGGCGACTGGACGTCGATGGTCGTCTGCTCCGATGGTTCCTACGACGTGCCGGAGGGGTTGATGTCCTCCTTCCCGGTGACTGTGACCGGTGGTGAGTGGTCCATCGTTCCGGACCTGGAGATCGACGACTTCTCCCGAGGGCGGATCGACGCCTCGGTGGCTGAACTAGAGCAAGAGCGCGACACCGTGCGCGAGCTCGGACTGCTCAGCGACTAGGCCCCGTTCGACCTGCGCACCCCAACCATCGGGTCTAGCCTGGAAAAAGGCTGAGAACATCGGAGTTCTCGCCGGATAGGGGTGAAGCGTGGAAACGATGGAGCCGGCCTATAGCGCCGGGATTCTGCTCACGATCGCAGCACTTGCAGTGGTGGTGCTGCTGGTACTCATCATCAGCCTCAAAATGCACGCCTTCGTGGCGCTCATTCTGGTCAGCTTCGTCACCGCCGTCGTTGCCGGGATTCCTTTGGCCGATGTGCCCACAGTGGCCGTCGGTGCCTTCGGGAGCACTTTAGGATCGGTCGCGCTCTTAGTCGGCTTGGGGGCGATGATCGGACGCGTTCTCGAAGTAACCGGTGGCGCGCAAGTGCTAGCCGACACACTGATCAACAGATTCGGTGAGAAACGCGCGCCCTTTGCGCTCGGCGTTGCTGCGTTGCTCTTCGGTTTGCCCATCTTCTTCGATGCCGGGCTCGTCGTGTTCTTGCCCATCATCTTTTCGGTCGCGCGCAAGTTCGGCGGATCACTGCTGCTCTACGCCCTACCCACCGCTGGTGCGTTCGCCGCGATGCACGCCATCGTCCCGCCTCACCCTGGCCCGGTCACCGCCGTCACCCAACTCGGTGGCAGCGTCGGCCTCACACTCCTGCTGGGCCTGCCTGTTGCGTTCATCTCGTGGTACGTCGGCGTCTACCTCTTCACCGTCACCTACGCGGGCAAAATCTACGTCCCGATCACCAACATCATGCGGCCGAATCAAAGCAGCGATTCTGAACGTTCGGATGATGAGACCGACGCTGATGAACAGGAGGGCAGCAAGGGATCAGGGGATGGCACCTCGACGGCCACAAAGACGCAGGCCCCGGCCCCGCCGACGTTCGGTGCCGTCCTCGGGGTGTTGCTCCTACCGTTGCTCTTGATCGCGCTCAACACCACGCTGACCACGCTGCGGGCTACCGGCTCTGTGGCTGAGGAGGGCTTCGTAGTCGACCTGCTCATCTTGATCGGTCAGACCCCGGTCGCCCTGCTGATCACCCTGCTGGTTGCGACATACACGCTCGGTATGAAGGGCCGCACGCTCGCAGAGATCGAATCGCTGCTCAATGACTCGCTGGCGCCGATTTGCGCGATCATCCTGATCACCGGAGCCGGTGGCATGTTCGGCGGCGTGCTTCGTCAAAGTGGCATCGGTGCCGCTTTGGAAACCAGCCTTGCCGACCTCGGTCTCCCCCTCGTCGTTTCCGCCTTCGTGATCGCCACGATCCTGCGGGTAGCTCAAGGATCAGCCACTGTGGCTCTGACGACGACGGCAGGCTTGATCTCAGCTGCGGTCGCGACAGCGGACCTGTCCAACCTGCAGATCGTGCCGCTGGTGCTCGCTATTGCCGCTGGGGCCACCGTGCTCTCGCACGTCAACGACTCCGGCTTCTGGCTCGTCAGCCGATTCTTTGGCATGGACGTCAAGACGACCCTGAAGACCTGGACGGTCATGGAGACGACCTTGGGACTCGCCGTCTTCGCGATCGCATGTCTGTTGTGGGTGATCTTCTAGTGAGCGCGGCACACGCCGAGGCATCTCCACGACACCTGGTGGTGATGGGGGTCTCCGGATCGGGGAAGACCACTGTGGCCAAAGTGATCGCGGAGCGGCTTGGCTGTGAGTTCGGCGAAGGAGATGACCACCACCCCGAGGCAAACCTCGACAAGATGAGCAGCGGCGAGGCCCTCACCGACGCGGACCGGTGGCCGTGGCTCGGGATCCTGGCCGGGTGGACCCGGGAGCGACACGAGCAGGGCCA
The DNA here is from genome assembly GCA_049671385.1 of Ornithinimicrobium sp. GTDB lineage: Bacteria > Actinomycetota > Actinomycetes > Actinomycetales > Dermatophilaceae > Ornithinicoccus. Next base: position 7,825 of record JBATUU010000124.1, read on the forward strand.
GTCGACCGTCCTGACCTGCTCAGCGCTTCGACGTGCCTACCGGGATATTCTGAGCGCCGGAGGCTCGGGCACGGTCTTCGTGCATTTGACCGGGAAGCGTGACCTCCTGCTGGAGCGGATGCAGGATCGAGAGCACTTCATGCCCGACTCTCTGTTGGACTCACAGTTCGACACTCTCGAGGAGCTGGAGTCCGACGAGGCCGGGTTAGTCCTCGATGTCGCGGATTCGCCGGAAGAGATCGCCGACCACGTCGAGGTATACCTGCGCGACATTCACGCCTAGCGCTCGGCACCTACAGCGTGCGTGAAGCTGGTTGTCGAATCGTCGGTCCAGCGCGGCACGGGTTAGCGAATGACGAGATTGGCGCTGAGGACTGCGATCGCTATCGCGAGCACGACCAGCATCGCGACATCTACCGGACGCGTGCGCACCAACAATCCGCCGGCCCGGCCATGTGGAAGCAGGAGCCGGGCGACAGCCGCCACCAGCAATGTCAGGGACACCGCATACCCAAAACTGCGCAGGCCCCCGCCGATCAAAAAACCCAGGGATATGAGCAGACCTGCCGGCAGCACCCACCAGGCGCCGAGAGGTTGTCTCATGCGTACGTGATCGCGGTCGCTCACTGGGCGGCAGCGTCAGCCATGCCCACCGAACGTTCGGCCGCTTCGACAACATTGCTCAGCAACATGGCCCTGGTCATCGGCCCGACGCCGCCAGGGTTCGGCGATAGCCAACCGGCCACTTGTGCCACATCAGCAGCAATGTCGCCAGCGATCTTGCCGCCCCGCCGGGCCACCCCGACATCGAGCACGGCAGCACCCGGCTTAATCATCTCAGCCGTGATCAGATCGGGTACCCCGGCGGCCGAGACAACGATGTCGGCCGAGCGAAGGTGATCGGCGAGGTTCTTGGTCCCGGTGTGACACAGGGTGACGGTGGCGTTCTCGCTGCGTCTGGTCAAGATGAGTCCCAGCGGCCGACCGACGGTCAAGCCGCGACCCACCACCACCACGTGAGCACCGGCAATCGGCACGTCGTGTCGCCGCAGCAACTCGACGACGCCGACGGGGGTGCACGGCAGCGGCGCCGCAGCGCCCATCACCAGGGACCCCAGATTGACCGGGTGCAGACCGTCGACATCCTTGATCGGATCGACACGGGACAGCAGCGCGAACTCGTCCAGCCCGGTCGGTTGTTGGATCAGGTATGCCGTGCACTCCGGGTCCGCGTTCAGCTCATCAATCAGTTCCTCGACGTGCTGCTGAGATGCGTCCGCCGGCAGGTCGTGCCGGATCGAAGAGACACCAATCTCAGCGCAATCCTTGTGCTTGGCTCCCACGTACCAGGAACTGCCGGGGTCATCCCCGACCAAAATGGTGCCCAACCCGGGTCGTCGACCCTGCTGCGCGAGCACTTCCACGCGGCCTGCGAGCTCAGTCTTGATGTCGCTCAGCACTGCTCTTCCATCCAGGATTCCCGCGGTCATGTCAGGCACTCTATCCAGCGTTGACCCAAGTTCAGCGCTGGGCGAGTCATGCTCGCGCCGAGCCCGTTGCTCGATGCCTGGATCGGTGGGCGCCGATCCCACCGACGACGGCGCCAAGCACCGTCATCGCGGTGCCAAGGAGCAGCACCGGCCCGATCCGCTCGCTTGCCGCCGGATTGGCGAGGTCGAGCGCAATACCCACCGATGTCTGGGTGGTCACCGCCACCAATCCGAAGACCAGCACTCCCGTATGTTGCACGGCCCAGGCAGCGCCTGCGATGAACACAATGCCGCACACTCCCCCGCACCAAGCCCACCATGGTGCATCCCAGCGCTGAGGAAGGGTCAGCTTGCCCACGATCAGCGGCACGGTTGCGATCACCAGGACCGTCGTCAGGCCAACCGAGAAGTTGATCCACGCCGTGGCGACCGGGTCCGAACTCACCTGCGTCACGCGCCCATTCAGGGCGTACTGGATCGACCCGGCGAGGCCCACCCCGAACGACACGACCATCGCCCCCGCGCCGAGCCAACCGATCGATGTCCCGGACTGGCCAAATCCGGCCGAGGCGGCGAGCGCCACGCCGGTGATCGACAGTGCGGCAGCGACCACACGGCCTCGGCTCACCGCTATCGGTGCAGCTGGCCCCAGACCCCAGCGATCGACGAGTAGGGCACTCGTTGTCTGCCCACCGATGACCGCTATCAAGAAGGCTGCGACTCCAATCAGCGGCACTGCGTAGGTCTGCGTCGAGACCAACATCCCACCGCCAACTCCGCCCAACACCTGCCACCAGAGCAACCGGCGATCACGCAGCGCGTCAAGCACCCGCCGCAGATGAGCCCGGAAGGTGGGAGCGCCCAGCAGCAGGCTCAGCAGGGCCAACCCACTGCCAAAGCTCACCGCCGCGGCAACGGAGCTCCCCACTGTCTCGGCCAGGGCACCATTGAGCCGAGACTGCACAGCGACCATGCTTCCGGACAGCACAGCGACCCCGAGAGCGACCACGACGGCAGCAGGGCTCGATGGTGCGCGCCTCGTGGCCTCAGGCCCGGTCACGTCGGAGTGCGCATCGTGGCCTGTCGGGACAGGCCTGCTAGGCACAGTGATTCTCAGTGTGCAAAGTGGCGTGTCCCGGTGAAGTACAGGCTCACGCCGGCCGCTTGCGCTGCCGCGATCACTTCGTCGTCTCGGATCGAACCCCCCGGTGCGACGACGCCCACCACACCCGCTTCCAACAGCACCTGCACACCATCAGCGAACGGAAAGAAGGCGTCCGAGGCAGCGACGCTCCCGGCTGCTCGGTCCCCTGCCCGGGCCACCGCCAGTCGGCAGCTATCAACCCGGTTCACCTGACCCATCCCGATGCCAACACTGGCGCCATCGCTGGCCAGCAGAATGGCGTTCGACTTGGCGCTGCGGCACGCCCGCCACGCGAACTCCAGATCTGCCACTCGCTCAGCTGAGGCGGATGGTCCGGCCACATGCTGCCAGAGATGCGGGTCATCGCCGCCGCCATCGGCTACCGCGTCGAGGTCATCGCGGCGCTGCAGCAACAGACCACCGGTGATCAACCTCCCCTCGATCGCGGGAACGCCGGATCGGGGCGTGACTTTCAGGAGCCGAACGTTCTTCTTCGCCTGCAGAAGGGTGAGAGCCTTCGGCGCGAACGAGGGCGCGATCACTACCTCGGTAAAAATCTCGGCTAGTGCGTGGGCCATCGACTCGCTGACTTCGCGATTGGCCGCGACCACTCCCCCATACGCCGACACCGGGTCGCACGCGTGCGCTCGGGCGTGAGCCTCGGCGATCTCTTGCCCTATGGCGATACCGCATGGGTTGGCGTGTTTGATGATCGCGACGCATGGACGATCATCTTGCTCATACGCTGCGCGCAGCGCCGCATCAGCATCGACGTAGTTGTTATACGACATCGCCTTGCCGTGCAGCTGATCAGCGCCCGCCACTCCGGCGTCGTCTCCAAGGGGCCCACCGGAGCGGACCCGGTACACGGCAGCTTGTTGATGGGGGTTTTCGCCGTACCGCAGAACGTCGTGCACCACCCACGCGGCGCTTGCCACCTCCGGGAACCTGGCGTCCGCGGGCTCGGGCATCGAAGAGTCAGCCGGCCCCGCATCGGAGGCAGGTGCGCTGAACTCGCCGGCCATCCATGCGGCCACAGCTGTGTCATATGTAGCGGTATGTCCGAACGCGGTCCCCGCAAGATGCTGGCGCGCGCTGAGCGTCAAGCCACCCTGGCCCACAGCCTCGACGAGGCCACCGTAGGCCGCCGGGTCGACAACGACGGCAACGCTGCGGTGGTTCTTGGCGGCAGCGCGGACCATGGCCGGTCCGCCGATGTCGATCTGCTCGATGCAACCATCGCGATCCGTGCCCGCAGCGACCGTCTGGCTGAACGGATAGAGATTGACCACCAACAGATCGAAGGCCTCAATCCCCAGGCTATTGATCGAGTCCAGGTGCTCCGCGTTGGTGGTGTCGGCGAGCAGTCCGGCGTGTACGGCCGGATGCAGCGTCTTGACTCGGCCGTCGAGGCATTCGGCAAACCCGGTGACTTCCTCGACCGGAGTGACCGGCACTCCCGCCTCGCGGATGACCCCGGCCGTCGACCCGGTGCTGACGAGGGCGACACCTTGATCATGCAAAGCCGTGGCCAGGTCCTCCAGGCCCGTCTTGTCATAGACCGAGATCAACGCACGGCGGATCGGACGGCGTCCTTGCTCCGTCGACTCGTGTGTGCGCGCCTCGGGGGAGGCGGCGGGGCTAACGGAGTTCACGTCAACGTGACCTTTCTGTCGGTGAGGGTGTAGCGCCCCGTTGCCATCTGCTGCACGGTGCGCACCATCAGGGCGCGCTCGACGACTTTGATGCGCTCATGCACGGTTGCTACGTCATCATCTGCGCGGACTTGCACGGCGCGTTGAGCCACGATCGGACCGGTGTCCACTCCGGCATCCACCAGGTGGATCGTCGTACCGGTGACCTTCACGCCATAAGCCAAGGCGTCCTCGACTGCGTGTGAGCCAGGAAACGCCGGGAGCAGGGCCGGGTGTGAGTTGAGCACCCGGAAGCGCTGCAAGACAGCTGGTCCCAGGATCTTCATGAATCCTGCGCTGACGACCCACGGTTGGCCGGACGTTGAGCTTGCCGCAGCCAGGTCGTGTGTCGGATGGTGGTGTGCGGCGATCTCCTCAGCCAGCGCGCGATCCCAGTCCTCCCGCGTCGCGTAGTCACCGAGCCTGGCCACGAAGGTCGGTACTCCCGCAGCCTCGGCACGCGCCAGGCCGGGTATGCCGTCACGGTCGGCTCCAACAGCGGCGACGACGACGCCGTAGTGGGGATCGGACGCGGCCTCGATGAGCGCCGACATGATGCTTCCGGTGCCGGAGATGAGAACCACAACAGGCACCGGCCCACCCGTCGTCTCACCTGACAGGGCTACAGACTGCTCGGTCCTGCTGGGTTGATCTCCAGACGTCAGCTCAGCAGCAGACATCGAGGCATCAGGTGGCACGCGACAAATGTAACGCCCCGCGCGCGGTTCCCCGGGCGCTCGCCAGGGGCCACACGACAGCAACTAACCCGGCACCGAGGGTCGCCAGCCGCTCCGTTCGAGCGGTCAAGGCGATCGCCCGCGTCACATCGGCCGGTTCCGGGGGCGAGCCCTCACCTAGCATCGGCCGATGCTCAACGCGTTGGCCATATCGAAGGGTCCCACCCAACCGCAACCCCAACGCAGCCGCTACAGCGCTCTCGGCGACTCCCGCGTTCGGTGACGGATGAGCAGCGGCGTCTCGCGTCGCGATGCGCCATACCAGGGTGGCCTTGGAGGGGGTACTCATCGCGACCAGCAGGGCGAAGACCCGAGCGGGCACATAGTTGGCCACGTCGTCGGCGCGGGCAGCGGCCCAGCCGAAGTGTTCGAACCGATCGCTGTGATGGCCGACCATCGCGTCCATCGTGTTGATCGCGCGGTAGGCTCCAGCTCCGGGTGCGCCCCAACACCACGCCCACAACAACGGAGCGATCACCGCGTCGACGGTGTTCTCGGCCAGGGACTCGATCACGGCGGCGCAGATCTGCGACTCGTCCAACTCGCTCGGATCCCGGCCGACCAAGGAGGGAAGCGCACCACGTGCCCGCTCGAGGTCGCCGCTGCGCAACGCGGCCTCGATCTGTCCTGCAACTCGACGCACTTCGGTGCCCGATGCACACACACCCAGCGCAACGGCGACCGACCCCACGAGGGCGCCCGCCCCGGCGCCGATGGCCGCTCCAGTCATCGCATACCCGACGCCCGGAAGACGCGCGTCCGCCCATACATGTCGCTCCAGCCCTGTCATCACGGTGCCGAAGGCCGCGACCGGGTGCCAGCGCAAGGGCGGCTCACCCAGCACGCGATCCCAGATCATCCCACCGACGACACCGGCGGCTCGACGAGACCACCGCGTGCTCATGGCGCTCACCAGGGTGGCTCCGCGACCAGAGGCAGGATCCGACCAGCCACCACCAGCACACTCTGGTCAGCAAGGGAAGCCACCCGCTGGTTGAGGAGGCCGAGCACGTCCGCATATCGGCGCCCGGCCGCCGTGGGCGCGTGCACCGACATACCAACCTCTTCGCTGACCACGACCGTGTCGCCGGTCCGGTCCCGGAGCGCAGCAAGCATCCCCGCAGTATCGATGTCGAAGCCATCGGCCCCGTCGTGGTGGCCGGCCACCCACGTGCCCAACGAGTCGAGCAGCACCGGGCCGGTCACCGACGACAACATCTGAGCCAGATCCCAGCCGGCGTCCGGCTCTGCACTGGGCTCGAGCGTGACCCAGTGCTGCGGGCGTCGCTGCTGGTGAGCGTGCACCCGGGCGGCGTGGTCAGTGTCACTCGGGTGCACCACAGCTGTGGCCAGGTATGTCACCTCGAGTCCGTGAGCCCTCCGCGCGATCCACTCCTCAGCCACCACCGACTTGCCGGATCGCGTGCCGCCGAGCACAAGGGCGATCATGAGCGAGGGGCGCCGGGGCCCGGTGGATCGTCGACACCCGGAGCGCTCGGACTGCTTGCATAGCTACCCCTCGGGCCGTGAGCGTAGTCGCCATCCCCGGAAGCGCCGCCGGCCACACTGGCCATCACGGCCCGGTGCGCTGCGATGGCCAGTCGAGCACCCCAGAGCGACCGTGGGCCGGCGAACATCTCGGGCGGGGCCGCCGTCCGCGCCCGCGCAGCCCTACCCTGCCCGTGGGGTTGCTTCTGCGCCTGCACCTCGGCGCCCGGACACACGATCGCGACCGCATCGCTGGCAGTACCTGTGCCCGGGATCCCCTGCTCGATCAGTGCTTGTGTCTTTGCCTCAGTCACCGTCATGACCGCTCCCACCAAGGCCGCGGTCGAGAAGGTGGTCGGCACCTGAACCACAATATTGATCGTCCCCGGCGTGTAGTCACTCCAACCGCCAGCCGGATAGGCGGCCCACGTTGGTTTGGT
>JBATUU010000125.1:0-7268 GCA_049671385.1 Ornithinimicrobium sp.
AATCAGGACGTTGCTCCCGCACAGCGGTCGCAAGCGCAGTATCGCGTCCTGCAGCAACGACTGCCCGCTACCGGTGAGGTCGTGCAAGAACTTGGGAGAAGCCCGTCGGGACAAGGGCCACAACCGCGTTCCAGCGCCGCCGGCCGGGATGACCCCCCAAAAATCGAGCACCGCCTGCGTCTCTGGATCCGGCGTTTGTGGCTCGCGCTGATGCGGCATCAGGTGAGTCTAAGTGGCCTGTAAAGTCCCTACGTGGCGAATCGTGAAAAGGCGAGACTTGCGCAGATGGGGTATGCCGGGCTCGCCAAGCCCCTGCTGTTCCAGTTGGATCCAGAGCGAGCCCATGACATCTCGATGTGGGTGGCTGGTACCGCCTCGAAACGATCGATGACCAGGCGTCTTGCGGCGGCCGCGATGGGCGCAGGAACCGCTTCCGGGCAGTCAGGTATCGACCTCTGGGGGCTGCACTTCCCCAATCGATTAGGGTTGGCGGCCGGGATGGACAAGGACGGGGCAGCAGTTCCCGCATGGTCGGCCATCGGCTTTGGCCACGTCGAAGTGGGCACGGTGACTGCGATCAGCCAGCCGGGCAACGACAAGCCACGGCTCACGCGGTTGCCCAAGAACCGAGCCCTGATCAATGCGATGGGCTTCAACAACAATGGCGCGCAAGCCCTGGCAGCGGCCCTGCGCCGGGAACGACGCAGGGGACTGGTCGACATACCTGTGGGGGTGTCGATCGGCAAGAGCAAGGTCACGCCGATCGGTGCAGCCACCCAGGACTACCTTGCCTCACTTCGCGCTGTCCGTGATGTGGCCGATTATGTGGCCATCAACGTGTCCAGTCCGAACACCCCGAACCTGCGATCACTACAGGACGCCACCCCGTTGCGTGAGTTGCTGACCTCCATCGTTGCGGCAGCGGCTGGTCAGCCGGTGTTGCTCAAGTTGGCCCCCGACCTCAGTGACCCGGCCATCGACGAGGCCCTGCAAGTGGCCACCGATTCCGGGATTGCCGGGATCATCGCTTCTAACACCACGCTGCGTCGCGATGGGCTGATCGGTCCGGAAAGTGAGATCGCGCCGGTCACCGGCGGACTGAGTGGTGCACCGCTGCGTTCGCGATCTCTGGCGATGGTCCAGCGCATCACGAGGACTACTGACTTCCCGGTGATCGGGGTGGGCGGGATCATGACCGTCGATGACGGGCAAGCCATGATCGATGCTGGGGCGTCCCTGGTGCAGATCTACACCGGTTTGATCTATGGCGGACCACGATTGGTCCGCGGGTTGCGCTCGCTCTGAGACACCAGCAGGCGCGCAGTCCAGCGATGGCTCAACAGCACCACAGTGTTGATGCAGAGGGGTGTTGGGCATAGCCTGAGCGCACCGTCGAGGGAAGGCAGACGCCATGGAAGGCTCAGTCCTCAGTATTTTGCCACCGGTATTGGCAATCGTGCTGGTCATCGCCACCAAGAAGGTGTTGCTCAGCCTGGGTGCCGGGGTGCTCAGCGCCGCGATCATCGTTGCTGAGTACAACCCGCTAGACACACTGAGGGAGGTGTGGGGTGCCTTCTCGCAGATTTTCTGGGTCGACGGCGCGCTGAACACCACCTATGTCTACATTCTGATCTTCACCCTCACCCTTGGCATGATCACTGCGCTGATCTTGATGGCCGGGGGCAGCTCGGCCTTTTCCGACTGGGCAATCGAGCGAATCAAGACCCGCCGCGGTGCGCAGTTCTTGGGCGCGATCCTCGGTGTCGCGATCTTCATCGACGACTACTTCAACGCGTTGGCCGTCGGCCAGGTGGCCCGTCCGGTGACAGACCGGCATCGGGTGGCTCGGGCCAAACTCGCCTACCTGATCGACTCGACGTCTGCCCCGGTGGCCGTCCTCGCGCCCTTCTCGAGTTGGGGCGCGAGCATCATCGGCATCATGGCGCCACTCGTGGCGGCCTCAGCGCTGACCGTCAGCGAGGTCGAAGCCTTCCTGACCGCAGCAGGCAACAACTACTACGCGATCGCCGCGATCATCACGGTGTTCATCGTCGTGACACTGCAGATCGATATGGGTCCGATGCGCAAAGAGGAGCGCCGGGCGATCGAGGAGGGCAAGACCTTCGATGAGTCCCTAGCGATTCCCGGTGAGCTCGACGAGGACCTCCCGGTCTACGAACAAGGTGCCATGCGCGCACTGTTCGTTCCGTTTTTGGGGCTGGTCCTGGGGGTCATCGGCGGCATCATCTACACCGGCTACACCGGCGCCGACGAACCCAGCTGGGCCGTCCTGGACATCATGGCCAACACCGATGTCACCGAGGCACTGATCTACGGGGCAGTTCTCGGCTTTGCCGCCTCGCTCTACTACTACATGCGCTACACACTGAACGACCCGAAGTTCAGTGCAGCCACCCTGGGTAAAGGGCTGGTCGCCGGTATCAAGTCGATGCTCCCGGCCGTCTACATCCTGCTCCTTGCCTGGATGCTGGGTTCGTTGATCAGCGCGCTGGGCACAGGGGACTACCTCGGCGGTCTGGTGGAGAGCGCAAATATGGAGCCGCAGTGGTTGCTGCCGGTGATGTTCGTGATGGCCAGCGCGATGGCGTTCTCGACGGGTACCTCTTGGGGATCGTTCGGCATCCTGTTGCCGATTGCCGGCGACATCATGAACTCGATCGATCAGCCCGAACTGTTGCTGCCGGCCTTCGGCGCTGTGCTCGCCGGTGCTGTGTTCGGGGATCACTGCTCGCCGATCTCGGATACGACGATCCTGAGTTCGACCGGTGCAAGTTGCAACGTGATCGTGCACGTCATCACCCAGTTGCCGTACGCACTCGTCGGCGCGTCCGCCGCGCTGGCGGGCTACGTGCTGCTCGCCCTCACCGGAAGCAGCATCATCGGATTCGTCGCTGTGCTCGTGGTCCTCGCGATCTTCGCCGTGGTCGGCAAAGTCTTCTTCACCACGGTGGAAAGCGAGTACAGCGCGAGCAGTGAGACCAGCACCGCCACGAGCTAAGGCACGCGAAGAGGCGAAGGACAAGTTGTGTTGTTCCACAGATGAGTAGCCTGGCCATATGAGCGATCTGCAGACAGAGTCGGGCTTACCGCTCAAGAGTGTCTACGGCGCAGCCGATCTGGCTGACTTCGATCCCGAAGCCAGTTTGGGTGAGCCCGGCACCTATCCTTACACCCGAGGGGTCTACCCCTCGATGTACACGGGTCGGCCGTGGACGATGCGGCAGTATGCCGGGTTCGGCACGGCCGCAGAATCCAATGCGCGTTATCACGAGCTCGTCGCGAACGGCACCGGCGGACTCTCGGTCGCCTTCGACTTGCCCACGCAGATGGGCTACGACAGCGACCACCCGTTGGCAAGCGGAGAGGTCGGCAAGGTCGGCGTTGCGATCGACTCCGTCGAGGACATGCGCACGCTGCTCGGTGGGTTGCCGCTCGACGAGGTCTCGACCTCCATGACGATCAATGCGCCCGCCTCGACCTTGCTCTTGATGTACCAGCTGGCGGCCGAGCACGAGGGCATTGCCGCGGACAAATTGACCGGGACGGTGCAAAACGATGTCCTTAAGGAGTACATCGCGCGCGGCACCTACATCTATCCGCCGGCGCAGTCGTTGCGGCTGATCAGCGACATGTTTGCGCTGTGTGCGGCCGAAATGCCGAGGTGGAACACCATCTCCATCTCGGGTTATCACATGGCTGAGGCCGGAGCGACGCCAGCGCAGGAGATCGCCTTTACCTTGGCGAACGCCAAGGCGTACGTACAGGCCGCAATCGACGCGGGTCTGGCGGTCGACGACTTCGCTCCGCGCCTGTCGTTCTTCTTCGTGGCCCGGACCACGTTGCTCGAAGAGGTTGCCAAGTTCAGGGCGGCGCGGCGGATCTGGGCGCGGATCATGCGCGAGGAGTTCGGGGCACAGAACCCCAAGGCCTTGATGCTGCGTTTCCATACGCAGACGGCTGGGGTGCAGCTCACTGCACAACAGCCCGAGGTCAACATGGTGCGGGTTGCCTTGCAAGGACTGGGCGCGGTCCTCGGCGGGACGCAGTCCTTGCACACCAATTCCTTCGATGAGGCCATCGCGCTGCCGACGGCGAAGGCAGCTCGGTTGGCCTTGCGCACCCAGCAGGTCATTGCCTACGAAACCGACGTCACCAAGACAGTCGACCCCTTTGCCGGCTCCTACGTGGTGGAGTCGATGACCGATGACCTCGAGGAAGAAATTTTGTCTCTGATCCAAGCGGTCGATGATCGCGGTGGTGCAGTGCGGGCTATCGAGGAGGGCTTCCAAAAGAGTGAGATCGAGCAAGCCGCGTATGCGCAGGCACTACAGATCGACTCTGGGGAGCGGGTGGTGGTGGGACTGAACAGGTTCACCACAGACACCGACGAGCCATACGTCCCGTTGCGCGTCGACCCGGCGATCGAAGCGGCCCAGTGCGAACGATTGGCGACCCTGCGGGCCGCGCGAGACACCGATGCGGTCAATGCGGCGCTGCAGCAGATGCAGCGTGCCGCGCAGGGCAGCGACAACATACTGCTGCCCATGCGTACGGCGTTGCGGGCGAGGGCAACTGGGGGAGAAGTGGCGGATGCATTACGCGAGGTTTGGGGTCAGTACGTCCCCCGCGAGACCTTCTAGAACGCAGTGCGGTTGCCGGGCGGTATGGTGTCTCGATCACCTGCCCCCTCTTTTGAATGCGATCTCCTGAGCCTGCTGTGACTGCTGAATCCACTCGCGCCTTCACCCCCATCGACGATCTAACCTCCCGCGTGTGCGAGGCGATCGAGAGCCTGCGGACCTCCTTGGTGTCCGACCGGCGTGAGGTCCACCGCAACCCTGAAGTCTCCTGGCAAGAGCACCGGACGACCGCCTTGATCCTGGATCGTTTGCAGGACAGCGGATTCGCACTTCAACCGCTGCCCGGGTCCGGTGTGATCGTCGACTTCGGCGCTACCAAGCCGGTGCGCCGGGTGGCGCTGCGGGCGGACCTCGATGCACTGCCCATCGACGAGGCCACCGGTTTGCCGTTTGCCTCGGTCAACTCCGGCGTCGCCCACGCCTGCGGTCATGACGTGCACACCATCGGCGTTCTCGGAGCCGGCTTGGCATTGGCTCAGGTCGAAGAGGAGTTGCGAGAGCGTGGGCTCGGGGTGCGGCTGATCTTTCAGCCCGCTGAGGAGTCGATGCCAGGTGGCGCACACGCGATGATTGACGCCGGGGCACTGACGGGGGTCGACGCGCTGTACGCGGTGCATTGCGACCCATCGTTGGATATCGGCGACGTGGGGCTGAAGGCCGGTCCGATCACGGCCGCATCGGACGCGATCAGGGTCACCTTGACGGGGCGCGGGGGACACACCTCACGCCCACACCTGACCGGCGATCTGACGTTTGCGCTGGGCAAAGTGATCACCGAAGTGCCAGCGATCCTGTCGCGTCGGTTGGATCCACGCTCGGGCACCGCGCTGGTATGGGGCGCCGTCCGGGCCGGATCGGCCGCCAATGTCATACCGGCCTCAGGCGAGTGTGTCGGCACCCTGCGGATGTTGGACTCGCACACGTGGGACACCACCGCGCCACTGATCGAAGAGATCGTTCATGCCGTGGTCCGCCCCTACGGGGTCCACGCCACGGTGCGCCACGTCAAGGGTGTGCCGCCGGTGGACAACGACCCCGACGCCGTTACTGCGTTTGCCGCAGCTTCGCGCGCTGCCCTCGGCCCTCAATCGGTGGTGCCGACCCAACAGTCGCTGGGTGGTGAGGACCTCGGGTGGTACCTGCAGAAGGTGCCGGGCGCGATGGCCCGTCTGGGCACGCGCACTCCGGGCGGCCCGACCTTCGAGTTGCATCAGGGCGATCTCATCGTCGACGACGAGTCAGTCATTCATGCCGCAAAAGTTCTCGCCGCGGTGGCTTTGGCCTGAGCTCAGATCACCATTGCGTCACGTTGCGCGCGGATTCTCGGCGGAGGCGGTCACAAACGGCTCAGGCGGAGGTACGATGCGGCGCGTGGGACTCTGAGTCCACCTCATGACGATGTCCGACTCGTGAACGATGCACCTCATCACCCGTACTGAAGGAGACACCTGTGCGCCAGGTTTTCAAACTCGCGGCCGTATCCGCCGCCGCCACTCTTGTGCTCGCCGCCTGTGGCGACGCCCCCGAGGACGAGGAATCCGACGGTGGGGGCTCCGAAGAGTCCTCTGAGAACGGTGGAGAAGGTGGCGGTGAAGACTTCAGCGCCTGCATGGTCTCCGATGCTGGCGGGTTCGACGACCAGTCGTTCAACCAGTCCGGCGCCGAGGGTATGGAGTCGGCGAAGTCCGAGCTGGGCATCTCAACCACCTTGGTTGAGTCGCAGTCTGATGCTGACTACGCCACCAACGTCAACACCCTTGTTTCGCAGGGCTGCAACATCACCTTCGGGGTTGGCTTCTTGCTCGAAGATGCGATCCAGACCGGCGCCGAGGAAAACCCGGACACCAACTTCGCCTTGATCGACTCGGCTTTCTCCGATGCCGACTTCAACCCGGTTGAACTCGAGAACGGTAAGCCGATCCTGTTCAACACCGCCGAGGCCAGTTTCTTGGCGGGCTATCTCGCGGCGGGGATGACCGAGACCGGCACCGTTGCCACCTTTGGGGGTATCCAACTCCCGACCGTCGCCATCTTCATGGACGGCTACGCCGACGGGGTGGCGAAGTACAACGAAGACAACGACGCCGACGTCGAGGTCCTGGGTTGGGACAAGGAAGCGCAGTCCGGCTCGTTCTCCGGCGACTTCGACAACCAGAGTCAAGGCCAGACGCTGACCGAGCAGTTCATTGCTCAGGACGCCGACATCATCATGCCTGTCGCCGGTCCGGTTGGTCTGGGCGCTGTGGCCGCGGCACAAGGCGCCGAGGGCACGAAGATCATCTGGGTTGACTCCGATGGCTTTGAGACCACAGACGCCGGCGACATCATGTTGACCTCGGTGCTGAAGCAGATCGGCCCTGCCGTTGACGGCACCATCACCGAGACGATCGAGTCTGGCTTCTCCAACGAGCCGTACGTCGGCACCTTGGAGAACGACGGCGTCGGCATCGCGCCGTACCACGACTTCGAAGGCGAGGTGCCTGAGGAGTTGGACGCCAAGATCCAGGAGTACAAGCAGATGATCATCGATGGCGACCTGTCCGTCGAGTCAACGAACACGCCATAGGCACTAGGCGGCTGCACAGCCGTCGCGTCACGGCATAGCAG
>JBATUU010000126.1:0-3900 GCA_049671385.1 Ornithinimicrobium sp.
GTGGAGCGCGTTCTCGTCTGGCTCGTCGTCGCCATGGGCATTGTCTTTTTGGTGACGGCCATCATGGTGACGCCCAATCTCGGCGACCTCTTTGCCGGTTTGGTGCCGTCGGTTCCCTCCGGCTCCGTGCTGACCGTGATGGCCCTGATCGGCACGACGGTCGTGCCCTACAACCTGTTTTTGCACGCCGCCAGTGTGCAAGACAAGTGGGGCGAAGATGTGCCCACGGATGAGGCCGTGGCCGAAGCCAAGCTCGACACTCGGTTGTCGGTGGGCTTGGGCGGGCTGGTCACGATAGCGATCCTGACGACGGCGGCCGCCGCGCTGTTTTCGACGGGGCGCGGCGTCGAGAGCGCCGCCGATATGGCCGAAGCCCTCGAGCCGCTCTTGGGCGCCTCGGCCAAGTACTTCTTTGCCTTCGGGTTGTTAGCCGCTGGGATCACCAGCTCGGTGACTGCTCCGCTGGCCGCCGCCTACGCCACCGCAGGCGCCTTCGGGTGGAAGCGCGACCTGGCCGACCCGAAGTTCAAAGCCATTTGGGCGCTGATCATCCTTGTCGGAGTCACCTTTGCCGTCCTCGGCGCCAGCCCCACCGAGTTGATTGTCTTCGCCCAAGCCGCCAATGGCCTGATCCTGCCGCTGATCGCGATCTTCTTGCTCGTGGTGATGAACCGCAGCGACCTGCTCGGCAAGCACACCAACTCCCTCGCCGCGAACATCATCGGCGGCATCGTCGTGTTGGTCGCGATCGGGCTCGGCGCCCGCTCTTTGGGCACTGCCTTCGGCATCGGCATCTTCGGCTAGGCGAGCAGGCCTTCGGCTAGCGATGCGCCCTTGTCCACGCCGGGCAACGCAAAGAAGAACCCGCCACCCTCTGGTCGGATGTACTCCTCCAGCGGCTCACCCTTCAAGCGTTCCTGCACGGCCAGAAAAGTGCTCAGTGACCGCTGATACGACACGAACGCCAGGCCCTGATCAAGGTGGCCTACCTTGTCGACACCACGTGTATACGAGAAGCCGCGACGCAACATCAACTCATCGGCTGTCTCCTGCGTCCGCGGGTTCGCCAACCGGATGTGCGCGTCCAGCGGGATGACGTCACCCTCTGGGTCATCGGCATAGGACACCTCATCGAACTCTGACTCCATCCCCAGCGGCGCCCCGGTCTCCTTATTGCGACCGATCAACGCCTCTTGTTCACCGAGACGGGTCCGGTCCCAGAACTCGACCAACATCCGGATCACCCGGACCACCTGGTAGCTGCCGCCCACCGCCCACTGCGGCTCGTCGTCCTCAGCGCTGACCCACACGTGCCGGTTCATCAGATCATCGTCGGTGGCGTTCAGATTCGCCGTCCCGTCCATGAAGCCCAAAAGGTTGCGCGGCGTCTGGCCACCTGCTCCTGTTGAGCCGCGCGCGTACCCCTCGGTCGTCCAGGTCAAGATGAGGTGGCTCCTGGTAGCGCGCATCACTTGACGCAAGGCGTGCTGGATCGTGTCCTCGTGGCCGGCCTCGATGCTGACCAGGATGTCGCCGTGAGAGCGCTCGATGTCGAGGCGGTCGTTGGCCAAGAAAGGCATCTTCTCCAGCTGGCGGGGCTTGCGATCAGCCAGCCCGAACCGCTCGTCAAACAGCGTTGCGCCCACCGAGACCACCACCGCAAGGTCATCCGGCGGCGGCTCGGGACCGAGGATGCCGGTCTCAGCCGGCGGGTATGCGGGATCGCGCACCTGCGGCATACGGCCAGCCATCAGGTCCGCGATGGTGGTGCTGAGCTCGGTGAACATCTCGGTGAGCTCGTCACGGTCCCTGGCGGTGACCCGGAACGCGGACACCGAGGCGAGCGCCGGGACTGGCATCGCCGTGACACCGTTTTGGTGCTCACCGGCGAAGTCGACATACCGCGGGGCGTGGTCAGTGGCCGAGCCGGTCGATGTCCCAGTGCTGGTCTCAACGCTGTCCGCGGTCTGCGAACTCGACCCCGTGCTGCATGCGGCGACCCCCGCAACGGCGCCTACTGAGCCGAGCGCCGCCGCCAACATGGTCCGGCGCCCTGGTCCGGCCGGTGCATGCGAGCAGGTCATTCGGCCAGGCCGAGGGCTCCGGCCACCTGCGACGTCTGCTCGGACAGCGCGGCGGTCTGAGCCTGCAGTTGGTCGACGACGGCCGGCTCAACGGTCACCTCGGGACACCGATCGGAGGGGAACTCGTCGCCTTCGAGGCAGTAGAGCACCCAACCGTCTCCGTCCTTGAGCGGGGCGAGCGTCTCGTTCAGCTCGGCAAACGAGGTGTCCAACTCCGCGGCCAGGTCAGGATCGGCCTCTTGCAGTGCCGGGTTGAGCAACTCGATGGCGTACTCAGAGCCCTCGACATTGGCCGCGAGGTCCCACAGGTCGGTCTTGGCGTAGCGGTTCTCCTCGCCGGTGATCTTGCCGAGCGACACCTCTTCGATGAGCTCGGAGGCACCGACCGGCACCGCTGCGGCCGGGATCTCGAGAGTCTCGACCTCCTCGGCCAGTGTCTGCAGGTCAGCGTCGAGTTGATCCGCGAACTCCGCACCCCCGTCGGTGGTCTCCTGCTCGAACAGGATGTACTCCAGTCGGTGCCACCCGGTGAACGCTGGGTCATCCACTCCCTCGAAGTCGTCCACCCGGGCGTCGATCACGGCGTCGAACTCTTCGACCAGGCCCGCGATCGGCTCGATTCGCTCCCACCCCTCGCGGGACGGCGCATACGCCTCTTGGGCCGCCGCAAGGTCCCCCGCCCGGACGGCGTCGGTCAACGTCAGCGTGCCTGCTTGGGTCTCGGCAATCTGCTCCTGCACATACGTCTGGTACTCCCCTACTGCCTGAGCGACCAGCTCATTGTCCGTCTCGCTCTGCAGGTCCGACCCGAGACCGGAGCTGGACGACGACCCGGTATCGGACCCGGATTCGCTGCTCGAGCCAGAGCCACTGCCGGAGCCGGAGCCGGAGCCGCTGCCCGAGACCGCTGTCTCGGACCCGAGGTCGGTCACGCCGGAGCCGTCGTCGGCGCTGCACGCACCGAGCGCCAAGAGGCCGGTGGTGGCTAGGGCCAGTGCCCACGATGAGCGACGATGCACGATTTCCTCCATAGGTCATATGTGTGTGACGTAATTCAGGTAAGGCAAACCTTAGCAACCATTTCGGGCACCCTGTCCAACCCGATACTCTCGGCACCGATGACCCCCTCCGCGTCTCCCGAGCCGTCCAGCACACCTGCGCCGCCACCGATGCACCACTCAACCGACGTCTTGGTGCTCGGCGGTGGACCGGCCGGAATTGCCACCGCCCTTGAGGTTGCCCGCCGGGGATTGCGCGTCGTCGTGCTGGAGCGCGAGGACAGCGTGGGTGGAATGGCTGGCAGTTTTGAGATCGACGGGCTGCGAGTCGATCACGGCAGTCATCGTCTGCATCCGGTCACACCACCGGCCGTGATGGAACGGCTGAGCGAGTTGTTGGGTGATGACCTTCAGGTACGCCGGCGACATGGCCGCCTACGGCTACATGATCGATGGGTCGACTTCCCCCTCCGGCCGGCCGGCTTAGCGACCGCAATGCCTGCGAAGTGGCTCGCCTCGGTGGCACGCGACGTCGCCCTGAAGCCGCTGCGTGCGCGGAGGCAGGCTCCTGACTCGCCGTCCTACGCTTCGTGGCTGCGCGCCTCCCTTGGACCCACCGTCTACGACACCTTGTATGCGCCGTACGCCGAGAAGCTGTGGGGCCTGCCTGGAGAGGCAATCGACGCCGAGCAGGCACGCGTGCGCGTCAGTGCCGACACCGTGCCAAAGGTGGCGCTGCGGGTGCTCCGCGGACAGGCGAAGCGAGCGCGCCGGATGGCTCAGGGTCTGCGCCGCACGGGCAGCGCCACCCCCGCGAC
>JBATUU010000127.1:0-7649 GCA_049671385.1 Ornithinimicrobium sp.
CAGGTGCCGTCGCGGCCGCGAATGCCGTCGCGATCCGGACCTGCGACCGGTTCGGGCCGGTGGTCCCTCCTGCCACCCGTGGAGAGCGATCCGACGATCCGCGCGCTGGCCACCGCTGAGCAGTTGCTCGACCGCTACGGGGTGCTGACCCGCGGCAGTGTGGTGGCTGAGGGAATCGAGGGTGGGTTTGCCGGCGTGTATCGCGTCTTGGCCGGAGCCGAAGAAGCGGGCCGAGTGCGACGTGGCTACTTCATAGAACACTTGGGTGCTGCACAATTCGGCACCAGTGGCGCAGTCGACCGGATGCGCGCTCTGTCCGAAACGCCCGCGAGCGGGCCGACGCACCGCGAGCAGCGCGAGGAGCGGGCCGCAGGCGCCGTTGTCTTGGCCGCGACCGATCCGGCCAATCCATATGGCGCATCCATCCCATGGCCGGAGGGTTCGCAGGCTAGCACCGGCGATCAAGCCGCTGCGCAAGGAGGCGGGACACATCGCCCAGGCCGCAAAGCAGGTGCCTTGGTCGCCCTCGTCGAGGGCCGTTTGGCACTCTACTTGGAGCGGGGCGGGCGCACCGCGCTCACATTCTCCGACGACGCCGAGGACTGCGCGCGAGTTGCTGCTGCCTTGGCCGAGCTCGTCAAATATCGAGGCGTGGCGGCGTTGACGGTCAAGAAGGTGAACGGCCACTCGGCGCTGACAAGTGACCATGCGTTGGCACAGGCGTTGGTCGATGCCGGATTCCACACCGCACCGCAGGGCCTGCGGTTGCGGCGTTGACCTCATGCCCGAAGGAGATGCTGTCTGGCGGACAGCGCGCAGGTTGCACACAGCGCTCGCAGGTGAGGAGATCATCCGCAGTGACTTGCGGGTACCTGCCTTGGCCTTGGTTGACCTCAGCGGACGCCGCACCATCGAGGTGGTGCCTCGAGGAAAGCACCTGTTGCATAGAATCGAAGGAGACCTCACGTTGCACAGTCACCTGCGGATGGAAGGTCGTTGGCGGACATTCCGGATCAAGCAGCCCAGACCCGCAGACCCAAGCAGGCACACAGTGCGAGCAGTGCTGCATACCCGGCAGTGGTCAGCCGTCGGTGACAACCTGGGGATGCTGGACCTCGTCACGACCAGTGCCGAGCACCGCATTGTGGGCCATCTAGGCCCTGATCTGCTCGACCCCACGTTCGAGCGTGACCGAGCGATCGCCAACGTGATGTCCATTTCCGGCCGCACGATCACCGAGGCACTGCTGGATCAGCGCAACCTGGCCGGTATCGGGACCATTTTCGCCAGCGAACCACTCTTCTTACATGGCATCAACCCATGGATGCCGGTCAGTGAGGTCGGCTCGAATGTTGTCGGCGAGGTGATCGACACCACACGCTCACTGTTGATCACCAGTTGCCGACTCGGTCGGACCACCATCACCGGCCGTAGCGACCACGTTGACGACGCCTGGGTGCACGGCAGGATGGGGCTGCCGTGCAAAAAATGTGGGGACACTCTTCGATTGGCCACCATCGGCGCTCAGCCTCGCGAACGAGTGATGTTTTATTGCCCGAACTGTCAGCACGGTATCGCCCCTACCGATGACGGACAGCGGCAAACACCCTTGGGCCATGGGCGGAAACGGCCAGAGTAGATCAGGCCGCGGAGTGCACCGCGCTCGAGCCGCCACCGGCTCGCACAATCTGCGATTTGGTCAGCGGATCGCGCGTGAGACTCTCACGCGTGAGCGCGTCCCGGTGTATCGGCTGAGCCAGCCCGTTGGCCAGGACGGCACCCAACTGGTGCTCGGAGGCTTCAGCCAGACTTACCCGGTCTGAAACGTTGCTCAGCATTTGCGCCATCGGCAGGTCGAGGGCTCGGCAGATTGAGGCCAGCAACTCTGAGGATGCTTCTTTTTCGCCCCGTTCCACTTCGGACAGGTAGCCCAGTGAAACGGCGGCGCTCGCGGAGACCTCCCGCAGCGTCCTGCCCTGCTCTTGGCGCTGCTCGCGCAGCACATCTCCAACTTCGCGTCGTAGCAACACCATGCCGTTCCTCCTTTACGCCTTTCCTGGGCGCAATCGCTGGTAGTTCGTTGCGACTGCCATCAATGGATGTACACCGCTCTACCGTACCCCGCCAGCCTCACGAATCGCAGGCGGACCCTGCGACGTCAGGGTGTCGAGCAACAGCGACATAACTGCAGCACACGCTTGCGTGCGAATTTCGATCCGTGTTCCATTGAGGTTCAACGCTGAGGCCACGCTGACTTCTTCCCGCCCGGGCACCAGCGTGCTGACAGCGCAGTGCACCGTGCCGACCGGATGACCTTCGCTCGTCGAGGGCCCCGCGACACCTGTCGTGGCCAGGGCCACCACCACACCGAGTCGGCGCCGAGCCCCACGGGCCATCGCGAGGGCACACTGCTCGGACACGGTGCCGTGCTCGGCCAACGTCGACTCCGGCACGTCCAGAAGGGACCGCTTCAGCCTCGGGTGATACGCCACGACGCCCCCGACCACCACCTCGCTCGCGCCAGGCACCGTGATCAGATCGGCCAGCACCAGACCGCCGGTCAAGGACTCGGCGACGCCGAGCGTCCAACCGCGCTCGGCACACAGCGTGATCACCGCCTCGGCGCGCCAGGCTGTCGATTCAGCGGGTGACATTGGTGCTGCGCCATAGCCGCCAGGCTTGCACCACGTAGTCGGCGCCAGTGACCACAGTGACGATCAGCGCCAGATACATCACCAGTAAGCCGACGGTGTCCATGAATCCGGTCAGCGGCAGGATAAGCAGCAACAAACCCGCAGACTGCAACGCCGTCTTCATCTTGCCGCCGCGGCTGGCTGGGATCACTCCTCGCCGGATGACGACGAACCGCAAGATGGTCACGCCGATCTCGCGCACCAAGATGACGACGGTCACCCACCAAGCCAGCTCGTCAACGATCGACAGGCAGATCAACGCCGCACCTATCAACGCCTTGTCCGCGATCGGGTCGGCGATCTTGCCGAAATCAGTCACCACCCCTTGGCGTCGCGCCAGGTCGCCGTCCAACCAGTCGGTAGCGACCGCGACCACAAAAATCACTGCCGCCCACAGCCGCATCGAAGTGTCCCCCGCGTCATCGGCCAGGAAGACGACCACGAACAAGGGCACCAGCACAATACGGAGGACCGTGAGGGCATTCGGCACATTCCACGGACTAACCACCGCAGCGGGCTCTGATGACGCAGTCATTGGGGCACCACCTTAGCCATCAGATCGACTCCGGTGTTGGCGGTGACACGAGCCCGGACGATGTCGCCGACCGCCGCATCGACGAGGCCGACGAGGGTGGTGCTGCCATCAACGTCCGGTCCCTGCTGCTGAGCTCGTCCCACCACGTCTGAGGTCTCGGGATCGATCTCCTCGATCAACACCTCCACCAGGTCTCCGACACGCTCGGCGGCACGCTGAGCCGTCACCTCTTCGATCACGCTGCTGACCCGATCAACGCGGTCTGCAATGGTGTCCGCGTCGTGCTTTCCGGCATATCGTTCGGCCTCGGTGCCGTCTTCATCGGAGTACCCGAAGACGCCGACCACATCCAGTCGAGCCGAGCCCAGGAAGTCGAGCAGCTCATCGACGTCGTCCTCGCTCTCACCCGGGAAGCCCACGATGACGTTGGTACGCACCCCGGCATCTGGACAGCGCGAGCGCACGTCGTCGAGCAACCGCAGGAAGGAGACCCGGTCGCCAAATCGGCGCATCGAGCGCAGCAGCGGCCCCGAAGCGTGCTGGAAGGAAATGTCGAAGTAGGGCACCACGGTGGGAGTCTGTGCCATGGCATCGAGCAAACTGGGGCGAATTTCAGCAGGTTGCAAGTACGAGGTGCGCACCCATTCGATCCCGGGCACCTCACCCAACTCAGGCAAGAGTTGCTCCAACAGGCGCAGATCTCCAAGGTCTTTGCCATACGACGTGGTGTTTTCGCTGACCAAGAACAGTTCCTTGACACCTTGCTGCGCCAACCATCGCGCCTCGGCCACGATCTCGTGTGGTCGGCGGGAGATGAAGGATCCTCGGAACATGGGGATCGCGCAAAAGGCGCAGCGCCGGTCGCAACCGGAGGCGATCTTCAACGGAGCCCACGGGCGATCGTCCAGCCGGGCCCGGACCACAGGGGGCCCCGAGGCCGGCGCAATATCCGCCAGCGCGCTTTGCCCATGCCCGGGCAGGGCCAGCGTTTCGGCCCGACGCTCTGCTGGCGCCATCGGCAGCAGGGTGCGCCGATCCCGCGGCACATGCGAAGGCACCGATCTACCGTCCAAAATCGACTGAAGGTGACCGGTCATGTCTGCATAGGAATCGAAGCCGAGCACTGCGTCGGCCTCCGGCAACTGGGCGGAAAGATCCTCGCCATACCGTTCCGCAAGGCAACCCACGGCAACCACCGCTTGGGTGCGGCCACCCTCTTTGAGGTCACTGGCCTCAAGCAAGGCATCGATCGAGTCCTTCTTGGCCTGCTCGACGAAGCCGCACGTGTTCACCACCGCAACGTCGGCCTCGGCCGCATCATCGACGAGTGTCCAGCCCTCTGCGCGTAGGCGACCGGCAAGCTCTTCGGAGTCGACTTCGTTGCGGGTGCACCCCAAGGTGACAAGGGCAACGCTCCGGGGGTCGGTCATCAGCACAGCGTACGTCTCGGTAAGAAAACTCAGCGACTTGACGATCGGAGACGAACGTCGCAGTGCACGAGTGGCTAGCGGCGGAACTTGACCAGGGTCAGCCCCAACAACCGGGCAATGACCAGCGCGATGTAGTTCATCCCAGTCAACATCTGCAGCATGACGATCGAGCGCGCGAAGTTGGATCCTGGAGCGGTGTTCGGCGCGATATCGGACAGACCTGTTCCAGTCAGGGTGGTTGTGGACAAGAACAACAGCTCAAACCACGACAGCGGTCGCACTTCTCCGCTGACGGTGAAGGAATCGGGCAGCCACACCTGGACCGCCCCATAGGTGTAGGCGTAGGCCCATACCAAGACCGTGAACGTTGCGCCGGTGGCCATCAACTCGTCCTTGCTGACCCACGCGTCGGCAAACATATAGCGCAACAGGGAGATGGCGGTATAGAAGTAGAAGATCGCGTGCGCTGCGTCAGAGACGAACTCCAGCCACTGAATGTCGCTGTAGAAGGCTTCGGCGACCGTGAGGAGGACGACCGGAGCCCCGATTGAATAGGCGATGATCCGGGTGGAGGGGGTCCGATTGACGGCCAGCACGGCAATCCCGAGGACGAACAGCCCGAAGATCGAGATGATCGTTCGCCCACCGCCGCCATCTTCGGTGAACGGAAACACCAAGATCCCCAACAGCTGGACAGCCAGAAGCACACCCGATGGGTACTCCTTCAGCGCTCCGAAATACCGCTGCACCCGGGTGCGACCGGCCGCACCTGCATACTCGAACATGCCTTGACGATAGTCACTGACGGTCAGTCAGCGACCATGCATCCTCATCCGCGCTTTCCGCTATGTCGTCGCCGTGCTCGGCGAGCGGGTCCTCGCCGTAGCCATCCTCGCTCGTCTGCTGAGCCGGCGCCTCGGGTTCTTGTCCTTGCAGCGCAGCCAATGTGGCTTCGAGATCATCTGGCTTAACCATCACGTCGCGAGCCTTGCTGCCCTCAGATGGACCCACAATGCCGCGCGATTCCATCAAGTCCATCAACCGGCCCGCCTTGGCAAAACCCACCCGCAACTTGCGCTGCAGCATCGACGTCGAGCCGAACTGCGTGGTGATGACCTGCTCGGCGGCCTGCAGCAGCAGATCCAAGTCGTCCCCGATGTCCTCATCGACCTGCTTCTTGGCCGGGACGGCCGTGACATCCTCGCGATAGATCGGCTTCAACTGGCCGGTGACGTGCTTGACGACGTCGATGATCTCGGACTCAGTGACCCAAGCGCCCTGCACCCGCATGGTCTTGCTGGCGCCCATCGGCAAGAACAACGCATCGCCTTGTCCGATGAGTTTTTCGGCACCGGGCTGGTCCAGCACGACCCGCGAGTCCGTGACCGAGCTGGTGGCGAACGCCATCCGGGACGGGACGTTGGCCTTGATCAAGCCGGTGACGACGTCAACGCTGGGGCGCTGCGTAGCCAACACCAAGTGGATCCCGGCGGCACGAGCCAGTTGGGTGATCCGGACAACGGACTCCTCGACGTCACGGGGGGCAACCATCATCAGGTCGGCCAGCTCATCGACCACGACCAGTAGATAGGGGTATGGCATCAGCACCCGCTGCGACCCGGCCGGCACAGAGATCGTGCCGGCCCGGACTGCCTTGTTGAAGTCGTCGACATGCTTGAACCCGAAGGCCGACAGGTCGTCATACCGCTGATCCATCTCCTTGACGACCCACGCGAGGGCCTCGGCGGCCTTCTTCGGGTTGGTGATGATCGGGGTGATCAAGTGCGGGATGCCCTCGTAGGCGGTCAATTCGACCCGCTTGGGGTCAACCAGGATCATCCGTACCTCGTCGGGAGTAGAGCGCATCAGCACGGAGGTGATCATCGAGTTGATGAAACTCGACTTGCCCGAGCCGGTCGCGCCGGCAACGAGCAAGTGCGGCATTTTGGCCAGGTTGGCGATCACATAGCCGCCCTCGACGTCCTTACCGACGCCCATCACCATCGGGTGGACGTTGTTGCGCGCGGCACCACTGCGCAGCACGTCGCCGAGGCTGACGTTCTCGCGATCGGTGTTGGGAATCTCGACGCCGACTGCCTTCTTGCCCGGGATAGGGCTCAGGATGCGTACGTCAGCAGAGGCAACGGAGTAGGCAATGTTCTTGGACAGCGCCGTGATCCGCTCGACCTTGACCCCTGGGCCGAGCTCGACCTCGTAGCGGGTGACCGTCGGGCCGCGCATAAACCCGGTGACCTGGGCATCGACGCCAAAGTCCTCGAGCACACCCGTCAGTGCATCGACCACCTGGTCGTTGGCCTGGGAGCGAGTCTTGTGCGGGCTACCAGGTTTGAGCACGGTGTTGTCCGGCAACGTGTAGGTGACATCGCCGGCCAGCATCAGCTGCTCGACCCGCTGCGGCAGCGGCGTCGTGGGCGGAGCCTCCAGCGCGGATTTCCCGGCCTTCGCTGCCTTGGTCTTTCCTGCGCCGGGGATCGGCTCGGTGTTGTCGGCATCGTCATTGTCGATCGCCTGGGCGGCGTTGGTCGTGGTCTTGGTGGGCGACCGCTTTGCGCTCTTTCCCGTCCTCTCGGCCGCCGGATCGGCGGTGTCGTCGTCGTTGGTGCGCATCGCCCGAGCACGCAGCGAGCGCCTTTTGCTCTTCTCGACTTCGGCCGCTTGGTCAAATGCCTCGTCGCCGTGAGATGAGGCGTTCGTGCCGCCCGGACGAGCGCGGGACGCGCGCTTGGCCGGCCGCCCTTCGATCCCGCTCGGCCCCGACTCGAACCGGCTCGAATTGAACAGTTGCTCCTCGGCCTCGGCCAACCGCTGCGGTATGCGGTGTATCGGTGTCGCGGTGATCACCAACAGCCCGAAGATCGCCAACAGGCCGAGGATGACGCAGGTGCCAACGACCGTGATACCCGCCGTGATGGGCGCTGCAATCACGAAGCCGAGCACTCCACCAGCGGCTCGCAGCGCGGGTTGTCCCAG